>CAZRNJ010000059.1:0-10835 GCA_964601385.1 uncultured Bacteroidales bacterium
AACTGCCAATGTTTGGGGAAGGGGCTGAAAAGGATCATAAATTCTGGGCAGCCATTATCCGTCAGGCAATGATTGAACGGTTGGTTCAAAAAGAAATAGAGAATTACGGACTTCTTAAAATTACGGAAAAAGGGCAGGAATATCTCAAGAATCCATATTCACACATGCTGGCCGAAGACCGGGACTTCGAAAAAATTGACGATGAAGATATAATAGTACCCGGTGGCGCAGCAACAGTTGATAATGAATTATTAAGTATTCTAAAAGATTTGCGCAAACAGATTGCCAAAAAACACGACTTGCCTCCATTCATTATTTTTCAGGATCATTCACTCGAAGATATGGCCATTCAATATCCGACTTCGCCCGATGAACTGCAACAAATAACCGGTGTGGGTGTTGGGAAAGCGCACCGGTACGGCAAGGAATTTATTGAAGTAATAAAAAAATACGTAGAAGAAAATGAGATTGAACGACCGCAGGATATGACGGTTAAATCGGTTATCAATAAGTCGGGACTTAAAGTATATATTATCCAGAGTATAGACAGGCAAATGCCTCTTGATGATATTGCAGCAGCAAAAAGTTTGAACATGAAAGACCTGTTATCCGAGATAGAATCTATTGTTTACTCGGGCACCAAGCTAAACATTGATTATTACATTAACAATGTAATAGACGAAGACAAGCAAGATGAAATCTATGACTATTTCAGGGAAGAAGCCCAGAACGAATCTATAGAAACAGCGCTTGACAAACTAGGAGAAGAAAACTTTACAGAAGAAGAGATACGGCTTATGCGAATTAAATTTTTCAGCGAAATAGGGAATTAATTTTCTTTTCTGGTCGAGCCAGATGCCCTTTTAAGCCGTACAATTTCTTTATCCTGCTCTTCAACTTTTTTCTCCAATTCTTTAATTCTGGATATATCGTAAGCCAGAACAAGAATTTTTGAATACTGTTCATTGGCATCTTTCACAGGAGTAAAGGTTTCGTAAAACCATTTCTCTTTCCCTTTAAAGAAATACTGATGGCCGCCCGAATGAGCTGCTCCACGTTGTAATTCCCGCCATACTTTTTTATACGATTCAGAATCAACAACAGCGTGATCCATAAAATCAGACAAAGAACGTCCGGATAAATCATTCAAATTCATTGAGATATTTTCAAGAAATTTGCGGTTTGCCTTCAGAAACTGTCCGTCCATACTCAGTTCATACGTCAGGGTAGTTTCGTTAATAGCATCCAGTGTACCTCTCATCTCCATTTCTTGTCTGGCCGTTTCTTCCTGAGTGGCCTGCAACTCTTCCATATTCTGGCGAAGCTCTTCTTCCACCGCTTTCATCTCTTCGCTTTGCTGCTGATATTGTTCCAGCAACATAGACGTTTTCATATTAGTACGCACGGTCGAAACAGTTGATGCAATAATTTCACCCACTTTCTCAACAAATTCAATCTGGTATTTGGCAAAGGGTTCAAACGAAGCCATTTCAATTACTCCATGCACTTCTTCGTTTAATTTAATGGGAACAAGAATCAAACTACGCGGACTGGCATCGCCGAGCCCTGAGACAATATCCATATAACCTTCGGGCAAATCGCTAAGGTAAATCGTTTCCTTCTCGAGATAACAGGTACCTACCAGTCCTTCCCCTATTTTTATATTACGGGTAACAAATTTACGTCTATCGTAAGCAAAGCAACCGGTCATTTCAAGGTATTGATTATCTTTATCATCATTATTTAAAATAAAAATACCTCCCTGATTGGCCTTAATATATTTAACCAGTTCACTAATAATATTAAATGACATTTCGTTAATGTCTTTATAATTTTTACGGATGATATCCGCAAATCGGGCATGGCCTACCGTGGCCCAGTTCCATTCTTTTTCTTCCTGCTGTTGACGACGTCGTTCGTCTTCGGCTTTTTTCAAGCTCTGACGCATCTCTAATAATGAATTTCCAAGTTCATCATCGGTACTTAAAGGAACAAATTCACTATTTAGATTTCCACTGCCCAGTTCCTTCGAAAAAGTAATACTCTGGCGCAACCCACGAGCCAACATATTAATAGATTCAACAATTGAGCCAATTTCGTCATGTCGCGGATAACTGATCTCGCCTACAACTTTTCCCCTTGCCATATCTGCAACCGACTGAGTAAGCAGATTAATCTGTTTAACAACATTACCAATAATAAGCGAAAGAATTAATGATACAAATATGATACAGAACAGTATAGTAACAATTATCACATTTCTGAAAACCAGCAGATCTTCGAATAAAGTGGCTTGATCAGCCATCATGCCAATATAGGCGTTATAATTTTGAAAATACCGAACATAAATCACCTGCTTTTTTGTTTTACCCTTTTCATGAAGTTGAAAAAAGAGTTTGTACATTTTATGATCACTGATGATTTTAATTTTATTGAACACCTTACTCTCAGCAATATGTTTATTTTCATTGGTAAAAGGATCAATCATTGTACCTGTTTTATAAATAATAACAGGAGAAAAACCAGGCCGCATGTTCACTTTGGCTGAAAAATACTTTTTCACTTCAGCCGGCAGTTGTTCCGGATCAAATTGATTTTTTTTAAGATAAATCATCACATCAGTGGGATTTACTGGCTGAACTGAGGTATCTGTGCGTTGTACAACATTCAAATCATTAATAATAAACCCAGTAAGTTTATTAGCCATTTCTGAATTACTGAATGCTATTTCTTCAAAATAAAAATTCAAATCAAAAAGATAACTTTCCATTATTTTATCTGTCTCATTTAATGATTTGGCGCGCTGATATTGATATAAAATAACGCTGGCGCAGGTTAATACAACAAACAAAAAAGAAAGAACATACAGATTCAGGCGTGTATTTAATTGCAGATGACGTAAAATATATCTCAGTTTTTCCATTGACTATTCAATAATAAACAACACTTATTTAATAATATATCTCAAATATAACATCTTAAATCATTTTTTACAAACAAACATAGGAACTTATTGTGCAAAAGCCAGAATAAAGTTAGCCGACTAGCTGATTATTCGATAATTAGGAGCAACAGATTAAACAATTAATATAAACGCAAACACTTGCGCCACCCCAATAACCGGGATAATCCGGCTACTTATTTTTGCATTGATAAACCTTACGCATAAAAAAATAAGCAAACTAAAAAGCCCGCAACAATCATGTTAACGGACTGAACGAAAATAATTTATATAAAAATTTATTAAATCAACTGCATTTGGATGTTCCACATTGTTTACATAACAAGCATCCTTCTTGATAAACAAGATTTTCAGAACCGCATTCACTACATTTGATTCCGGTTTTGGGCTTTGTTCCATCCGGGATATACTTTTTAAGTGCGCGCACCACACCATTCTTCCATGTATTTATGGTTTCGCTGTCAAGATGCAGGGACGAAACAAGATTTACCACATCGGGAATAGGCATCCCATAACGTAATACACCGGAGATAAGTTTTGCATAATTCCAGTATTCTTCATTAAACAACCGGGAAATACCACCAAGAGTATTTTCATAACCATATTTATCAATATACTGAAAATCGTACCGGGTTTCCTTATCTTTCTCTTTTACTTTAATTATTTTCCCTTTAGAAATAGAGCGGGGTATGGGCAGTATATCGTCATCAACCAATCCGGTAAAAATTTCATAAGGCAGGTTATTTTTTAATCCGACAAAAGCAATCCACTCTTCATTGTTATTATTAAAGCGGATAATCTCAGCATCAAGTTCTTTAGGCCGTTTGATGGGTGCCTGCAGAGCATCCGTATCTTTTTTCTCATCGCCTTTGTTGGATACTAATACACCGGAACGCGAACCTTCCCTGTAAACCGTAATTCCTTTACAACCACTCTCCCATCCGGTGATATACAATTGTCCTACCAATTCTTCAGTAGCATCTTCGGGCAGATTAATTGTGACACTGATAGAATGATCTACCCACTTCTGAATTTTCCCCTGCATTTTAACTTTTGCAACCCAGTCAACATCATTTGAAGTTGCCAGATAATAAGGTGATTTTTTGACCAGTTCATCCAGCGAAGTGCTGTCAAAATTTTTCACCTCTTCAATATTATACCCGCTAATCTCAAGCCAGGTAAGAAATTTATGATGAAACACGGTAAATTCTTCCCATGCATCGCCAACGTCATCAACAAAACTTATTTTAATATTATTATCATTAGGATTAACCTTTCGCCTGCGTTTATATACCGGAAGAAACACGGGTTCGATTCCAGAGGTTGTTTGTGTCATTAAACTGGTTGTACCGGTAGGAGCAATAGTAAGAAGCGCGATGTTTCGCCGGCCATAACGGCTCATGTCTTCAAATAACTTGGGGTCTTCATTCTTCAGCCGGCAAATAAAAGGATTATCCTTTTCATAATGGATGTCAAAGATTTCGAATGCGCCTCTTTCTTTAGACAAATACACAGAAGCCCGGTATGCCTCAAGAGCAAGTGTTTTCTGCACCTCGCAGGCAAAATCAATTGCATCTTCGCTGCCATAACGAAGGTTCAACGCTGCCAGCATATCTCCTTCGGCTGTTATGCCAAGCCCCATCCGGCGTCCCTGCAATGCTTTGATTTTTATTTTTTCCCAAAGCTTACGTTCAACTCTTTTTAATTCATCATCTTCAGGATCATTCGCAATTTTTGCAAGTATAGCATCAATTTTTTCAATTTCAAGATCAATAATACTATCCATGATCCGTTGTGCCTTGGCTACATGATTTTTAAACAGATCAAAATCAAAATGAGCATCAGGAGTAAAAGGTTGATTTATGTAACTATATAAATTAATAGCCATCAGCCGGCAACTATCGTACGGACAAAGAGGTATTTCTCCGCATGGATTTGTAGATACTGTTTTAAATCCATACTTACGGTAACAATCGGGGACTGATTCATTAATAATGGTATCCCAGAAAAGTATCCCCGGCTCAGCAGATTTCCATGCATTATAAATAATCTTCGACCATAATTGACGGGCATCAATCTCTTTTACATGAGTCGGTTCGGCAGAATCAATGGGATATTGCTGACGATAAGTTGTACCATTAATTACAGCGCGCATAAACTCATCGTCAATTTTAACCGATACATTGGCGCCGGTAACTTTGCCGGCCTCCATTTTTGCATTAATAAATGCATCGGCATCCGGATGCTTAACAGAAATACTTAACATTAAGGCGCCTCTGCGGCCATCCTGAGCAACCTCGCGGGTTGAATTCGAATAACGTTCCATAAAAGGTACTACGCCAGTAGAAGTAAGCGCGCTATTGAGCACCTGTGATCCGTGGGGACGGATATGCGACAAATCGTGCCCTACTCCACCGCGCCGTTTCATCAACTGTACCTGTTCCTGATCAATTTTTAGAATACCACCATACGAATCGGCATTATTTTCATTACCGATAACAAAGCAATTCGACAGCGATGCGATTTGTTGATCATTCCCAATACCGGTCATAGGGCCGCCTTGTGGTACCAAATACTTAAAATCTTTAAAAAGATTAAAGATTTCCTCAATACTCAACGGGTTAACATATTTTTTTTCAATCCGGTGAATTTCTCTGGCGAGCCGCATGTGCATATCATCCGGCGTAAGCTCATAAAAACGCCCGAACGAATCTTTCAGAGCATATTTATTAGCCCACACTTTAGCGGCCAGTTCATCACCTTTAAAATACTCCAGTGTTCTGGCAAAAACTTCGTCAAAAGTGTATCCTACACTATTTTCTGTTACCAAATCCGGCTGTTGCGACGCTGCAGATGATAGGGGTTGGCTGTTCTTGTTTTGCACAATCATTTCCTCAGTATGCATCTTTTTCAAGTTGTTATAAATTTTTAGGGTGTTTTTTTCAAACTGCAATTTACAATCAGAAAAAATTTATTCGTTAAAACAACATATCGTATTTATTAACATTTAAAAATAGTTATTAACCTGATCAAATAAAACATTGGTAAATAATTAATTATCCATTCATTGTCACAAAATACTTTCCCCCGGAATTTTTTTCGAATGAAAAATTTTTAGCCCGGATTTTTCAGTTGTAAAAAAACAACTGAAAAACGCTCTTGAAAATCTAATCGTTAGCTGATTGCTAACAATATGATTTTATAAGGCGGTATCGCTTTCGCTATTGCATAACTCCAGTGAGCAAAGCATCGCTTTCGCGTAGCTTGTGCCTCCGCTATATTTATGTTACCGAAGTTTTAGCGAAGGAACAAGCTTCAGCGACACGCGGGCAGCGGAGCAAAGCATCGCTTTCGCTATTACATAGCTCAAGCGAGCAAGAGGTTACCGGATACCCTTAACCGGAAAAACCAGTTGAGTTATTTACAGTTTTTCAACTGCAAAATCCCAGTTAAACAATCTATATTTACTTCAGAATTTTTACTGCGGATTAGCGGGCTAAGAAAAAGTTGCAGATAAAATTTTTTCAGTTGCACCAGTCATTGAAAATGTATATTGAGCAGCTCTTTCGGCGCAATTTATTCTGAAACGATCATCGGTGAACAGACGATTAAGAATATTAGTGAGCTCCTCAAATGTTGAAACTGTGAATCCGGCGTTGAGATTAAGTAAGGCAATGGCCTCGTTAAATTTATGATAAACAGGGCCGAATATCACCGGCAACCCAAACACAGCCGGCTCAAGAGTATTATGAATACCGCTGCCAAAACCACCTCCCACATAGGCAATCGTACCATACCGGTAAACAGACGCCAGCATTCCCATTGTATCAATAATCAACACCCGTACATCCGGCGGTACAAATCCATCAATTCTGGAAAATCTGACAGAAGGGAGTAAAAGCATAGATTGAAGCCGGAGAATATGTGCTTGGTCAATCTCATGCGGGGCAAAAATAAACCGATAATCATTATCCTTACAATTATTAATATATTCTGATAATAATATCTCATCCTTCTCCCATGTACTTCCGGCAATAAGTGTTTTATACGAACCGGAGAATTGTTCAACAATTGTATTACCGGTCGCCTGCCGGCTAATAGCATAAACCCTGTCGAACCGGGTATCACCGGCAACACTTACATTTTTAATACCATTGAGTTGCAATAATTGTTCCGATAACTGATCCTGAACAAACAAATGTTTAAACAAACCCAGCACTTTCCGGTACCAACTGCCATAGAATTTAAAAAAAATCTGATCGTTCCGAAAAATACCTGAAATTAGGTATATCGGGATTTTGTTTTTATTGGCTACATATATATAATGATACCAGAAATCATATTTAACAAAAAATATTTTCTGTGGCCGGCAAATTTCAATAAACTTGTTTGCATTATACGAAGTATCCGGCGGAAGATAAAAAACCCAGTCGGCAATAGGATAGTTTTTCCGGATCTCGTAACCTGAAGGTGAAAAAAAAGTCAGCAATATTTTAAACTGCGGATATTTTCTTTTAATTTCCTCAATGAGTGGACGTCCCTGTTCAAATTCACCAAGAGAAGAACAATGTATCCATATTAAAGAGGTTGAGGGAGGGATTGCCTGTCTGATTCTCTGTAAAATTTTTTTACGGCCCTTAATCCATAAACGTGCCTTATAATTAAACGGGGCAATGCAATAGATGGCTAATCTGTAGAACCATAAAACAATATCATACAAACAAACCACCGAAAGATCAAATAAAAAGAGAAATAAAAACTATCTTATTGCGTAGGAAGCGTGGGCTCTGCCACATCGGAACATTTAAGCACATTCATACGTTGCAGTTCGGCTGCTTTCTGAAATTTTCCATATAATGCATTTTTATAGGCATCGCAAGCATTTCCATAATCATTAAGACCCTGATATGCTCTTCCGAGTTCAAAATAAATTTTTGCTTTTTCGTCATCAGAACCCACTTTAAAATAAACGGCCTTTTGCGCCATAATAACGGCATTATCCCATTGCTGAAGTTCATTATATGCTACGGCCATACCAAAATAGGCCTCATCATAAGTTGTATCGAATGAGATAGCCAAGCGGAACTGATTAATTGCCTCGTCGTACATTTTATTATTAATGCCGGCAACACCCTTATTTCCAAAATATGCCCGGGCAATTTCCCTTGCCTTAATTACAGTTTTTTCGTCATTAGCTTCAATACCATAACTAATCGTTTTACGCATTATCGCTTCGAACTCTCCCGGCTTGTCCTGTTGCTTCAGAATCAAACCCTTTCCAAAATATGCTTTAGCTGCTGAAGGATCAAAAGCAATTGCTCTGTCGTAATAATCCATGGCCTTGGACTGGTCATTTGTTTTGAGAAAATTATTTCCCTGAGAAATATAAAGTTGTAAAACCATGTTTTTTGCTTTTGCCTCAAGTTTCGGATTATTATATTTTTTTGCCATTTCGGCGGATAAAAGAAAGCCGGCAATGGCTTCGTCCGGCTTATTGGCTTTGAAAAGCATCGTGGCCGATTGATCATAAAGAGCCGGCATCAAGGGTTCGATGGTATTTTTTACACCGGCTGCTTCAGCACCAACAACCTGGCAAATAGACAAACATTTATTAAATGTACGAATAGCGGCATTTACGCTATCGGGTATTTGCATAAGTCCGGCGCCTTTATTATATTCGGCAACAGCATCATTATACGTTTGTGAATGTAAGAATACGGATGAACAGAATAAGATTATAAAGCACACACCTGAAATCATCTGTTTAAATACTGCTTTCATAAAGATAATATGTATTGATTGTACTACAAATATATAAAAGAAAATTTACTTTTGCGTAAAATTAAAATATGATGAGCGTTATTGTAACTAATATAAGCAAACAATTCGGCCGGCAGAAAGCGCTGGATCAAATCAGCTTTACACTGAACAAAGGGGAAATTACCGGATTTATTGGCCCTAACGGAGCCGGGAAATCCACCACGATGCGAATCATCACAGGATTGATAAATGCAGACACAGGCAGTGTGAGTGTAAACGGAAAAAATGTTTCAGATCATCACATCGAAACCATGCGCTGTATTGGTTACCTGCCCGAACAAAATCCATTATATCTTTCAATGTATGTTAGAGAATACCTGCGCTTTGTTTCGGCAATATATAAAATACCAGACAGAGAACGCCGGATAAAAGAAATCATTGAACTAACAGGATTAACCAGTGAACAGCACAAAAAAATCGGGCACCTGTCCAAAGGATACAGACAACGGACAGGACTCGCGCAGGCATTACTCCATAATCCGGAAGTACTGATTCTGGACGAACCAACATCAGGGCTGGATCCGAACCAGATTATCGAAATACGAAACCTGATAAAAAATACCGGTACCAATAAAACAGTATTTCTGTCAACACATATTATGCAAGAGGTTGAGGCCATCTGCGACAGGATTATCATTATCAATAAAGGACATATCGTGGGTGACGGAAAAAAAGAGAATATCTGCAATCTCCTTCAGGCATCAGTAGTAACACTTAAAGTTGAATTTAACGGAGAAGTACATCCGGATGAACTCCTGGCCATTAAAGGCGTAACAGGAGTTACCGGCGGAGCAAACAATGAGTGGATTATAGAATATAGTGATGAGCAAGACATCCGGAATGATGTTTTCAATTTTGCAGTAAGCAAAAAACTTGCCGTATTATCCATGCAAAAAGGAGGAAAAAAACTCGAGGAAGTATTTCGCGAACTAACACGCTAATCACTATCGGCATAACGATTATTTATCTCATTCAGCAAACGAAAAATCTCTTCAACATCGAGTGAAGTGACCAGTCGGAGCCGGAAATCTTTAAAAAACGGAAGTCCTTTAAAATAATTAATAAAATGCCGGCGCATTTCAAATACGCCACGAGGGACACCTTTACTTTCAAGGGAAAGGGCAAAATGTTCTTTTGCTAATTGAACCTTTTCGGACAATGGCGGATCGGCCAATAATTCGCCAGTATCAAGGTAATGACGGATCTGACGGAATATCCATGGACGGCCAATAGCTCCGCGTCCAATCATAATAGCATCAACACCGAACTTTTCAAATGCTATGGCTGCACCTTCGGGACTGACAATATCTCCATTACCAATGACAGGTATTTTCATCCGGGGATTATGTTTAACTTCACCAATCAATGACCAATCTGCCGCTCCACGATACAACTGAGCCCGGGTGCGTCCATGGATCGTAATAGCCCGTATCCCCTTATCCTGAAGCTGTTCGGCAATCTGAACAATATCCTTGTGCTCATCATCCCATCCTAAACGGGTTTTAACCGTTACAGGCAATGTTGAGGATTTTACAACGGCATCGGTGATTGCCAGCATTAACGGAATATTATTCAATAATCCGGCGCCTGCCCCACGCGCAGCAATTTTTTTTACCGGACATCCACAGTTAATATCAAGAATATCGGCATTGGTAGACGAAGACATTTTAGCCGATTCGGCCATGGCCTCAACAACATGTCCGTAAATTTGTATTGCTGCCGGTTTCTCATCATCATGAATTATCAGTTTTTTTTGAGCCCTGACAACATCACGCACCAGGGCATCAGACGATACAAATTCGGTGTAAACCATGTCGGCGCCATAATTACGACACAGGCGACGAAACGAGGGATCAGTAACATCCTCCATCGGGGCCAGAAATAACGGCTTATCACGAAAAACAAGATGACCGATTTGTAACATTATTATATTATTTTTGACGGACAAAATAACACAAAATATCTCACACATGAACAAAGGGATGTTCGCACAATCACCAGGATGGTTTAAACTGTCATTTGCAGTAACTGTAATCTTTGCATCGTTCGTGGC
>CAZRNJ010000060.1:0-10782 GCA_964601385.1 uncultured Bacteroidales bacterium
TCTTTGGCTATTCCGGTTCTCAACTGAAATTTTGTTCACGCAACGAAGCGAAAATGTGGATCTACCTTATTGAGCATAAACTGCTGTATGTGAAAGATTATCTCACCATCCGGAAATTTACCGGTGAAGGGCCCTTTACTAAGGATTTTACCGTTGAATCACCCGGTGGCGCCGCAAACTGGCTGGGTTATAAGATTATTGAGCAATACATGATGAAGAATAAAAATGTTAAACTGTCCGGATTAATGAATAATACCGCGTATCAGGAAATTTTGCGGCTTTCGGTTTATAATCCCTGAGTATTTTTGCTCCGTTGACCGGTGCAGCCGGACGTGGTTTGTAAATAACGGATTAATTATAACCAAAAACTGAATAATTTCTGCCTATGGATTTCACACAACTCTCCCGGACACGCTATTCGTGCCGCAGCTACCAGAGCCGGCCGGTGGATGAACAGTTGCTTAAAACCATTATTGATGCAGCGCGCGTCGCGCCTTCGGCCAAAAATATGCAGCCATGGTATTTTATTGTGATTACTGAACCTTCGCTGCTTTCTCAATTATGGAACTCCTATTCCAAAGAATGGCTAAAAACAGCTCCGGCAATCATTATATGTTGCGGTGACCATAGCCGGGCTTGGAAACGTGCCGAAGGGAAAGACCATACCGATATTGATCGCGCTATTGCTATTGATCATATTATGCTTGCTGCAACTGACAAGGGATTGGCAACTTGCTGTGTATGTAATTTTGATGTTGCGCAATGCAAATCGGTTTTTAATATCCCGCACCACATTGAGCCCGTTGCGCTTATTCCCGTCGGCTATCCGGCCGATGAGTCAGACCCTGACAGGCATCAGCAAAAACGAAAATTATTGGACGAAATTTGCGGGTTTAACAATATATAACCCTCATTTTTTCAATATGTTAATAAATTGTGTGTTCGTGGTGTATTAATTCTATATATTTGATTTTCAATTATTTATTTAGTAAAAACCCGTTTATTACCTGTTACACAAAAAAAAACATCAATTTCTTTGATACAATGAAAAAAAACACTTTCTTTGCATTGGTTAAAAATTTATATTAATAATTTACTTAACTCTAATTTTTAAAATTATGAAAAAGATATTCAGTATTTTACTCGTGGCAGTTATAGTATTAAGCAGCTGCAAAAAAGGCGAAAATGACAAAATGAGTCTTAAATCGCGCAAAGGCCGTTTAACTGGAGAATGGAAACTTAAATCAGGAGAAGTAACTTCCAAAGAAAACAGTTTGTATTTCCAGGATTCAAAAAATCATGACAAAACTACTGTTTCTAAAATGGATGGTGCAATGTTAACTGAAACAGTGACACAACCTTTATTTGATGGTACCAATACATACAAAAAGGATACAACTATAACTACTACGTCCACCTATTCGGAAACACTTACCATTGAAAAAGATGGAACCTACAAAAAAGTTACAAACGAGGTTAAGACCACGGTTACGCCTGCTGGAAGTTATAGCACAACCACCACAGAAACTACAGATAAGACTGAAGAGGGTGTTTGGTTCTGGGTTGATGGTAACAAAGAACTGGAAACTAAAGACAAAGAAGGTGCTGCTTTTCAGCCAACATCAAAGATAAGTCAAACTGTAACATCAACAACTTCAACTATTCCTGGTTATACTCCGCCAGCAGCGAGTACGACTACTACTACTTATACTTTTACTGGTATTGATAATGATTCTGATATCATGTATTTTGATAAGTTAGCAGGTAAGGAAATGGTAATCCTTTATGATAATGCATACACATTTACCTCTACTACAACGGGTGCAGCAAACGCTTTTACTGGTTCAGGAAGCACCACAGGAACAGTAACTTATACACAGGAATAATTTGCCCTGATAATATTTTAAAGCCCTGTATATTGCAGGGCTTTTTTTTTAAAAAATAGTAGTTAGTTGCAAAATATAAATTTAAAACAAAATGAAAAAAATAATAATCTTCTTGGCAGTAATGGCTGTAATTGGCTCATGCAAAAAAGGCGAAAATGACCCTTTTATTTCGCTTAAATCACGAAAGGCCCGCATTGCCGGCGAATGGGTGCTTTCAACATCCGAAATCGTTACCACCTCAAGTGGTGATGTTTCAACTACAAAGTTTAATAACGGATCAGTAACAATAATCTCTGCCGGCGGCTCTTCAACAGGCATCGGTTCAGGTACGCTTACTATTGATAAAGATGGCACCTATAAATCTCAAACCTCCTATACTATTACAGGTACTGGTTATTCTTCTTCTTATAGTGAAACAGTGGAAGGCACCTGGCAGTTTATGGATGGGGATAAGGATGAAGATATCAAGAATCGTGAACGGGTGCTTATTCATATTACCCAGCGCACTGTTATTTCTGGTGGCAAATCGGATGTGTATACCTATAGCGGCACCACCGGTGGCTCTATCGAAATTTTTATGATTGATCAGCTGAAAAGCAAGGAAATGATCATTAATTACGATGAGTCGTATACCCACGACGGCTATATCAGTTCAACTAAAGGAACATCAACCTATATTATTGAATAAGTAATTATTTAGCGGCTCAACACACCTGAGCCGCTTTTTTTTCATTTATGCGTGTTATACTGTATTTTTTAGCAGTTGTTTGCTTTCTTTCATGTAAAAAAGGCGAGAACGATCCTTATTTTTCAATTCTTTCGCGCAAAGAAAGAATTACCGGAAAATGGACATTAAAGGAGCAGGATATCACATACCGGTATTCTGATCCAAAAAAAAGCTATGACTCTGTAGTGCATGAAACTTTTCTGAATAATGAATTGAGCAAGGATATCAATCTTTTTAATAAACCGCTTGATTCTGAATATGATGAAACTATTGATATCAACAGAGACGGTAGTTATGAGCGAATCTACAGGTTTGGAGTTGTTTATTTTATTGAAACAGGCAGTTGGCATTTTGTCAAGGGAAGCCGTTCGGCTAAAATTAAAAACAAAGAGATTGTTGTTTTTGAGCCCGAAAAAATCGTCGAAATGGACGATGAAGAGGGACAACAAAGTGAAGAACTCTTTACCGGTATTCAAAATACAGAAGTTGTTTTTGAAAGAATTGATGAATTGCGAAACAACGAAATGAAATTTATTTATCAGTCGGTTACTGTTGATACAAAACAAAAGGAAATATCAATAACCGGCTATAAGATTTATATCAAGTAATACCCGAAGCGCGGGCTACTCGATTAATCTCAGATCCATCTGCTTTTTCACGATATTGGTACGGTGAACCTGCACGGTGATGGTATCGCCTAACTGATAGTTTTTTCTGGTTCTTATGCCGCGCATGCAGAAATTATCCTCGTCGTATTCGTAAAAATCATCCTGCATCAGTGATATTGGCACAAGCCCTTCGCACCGGTTCTCGATGATCTCTACAAAAATACCGGCCTTCGAAACGCCCGAAATGATGCCTTCGTAAGTTTTTCCTATCTTATCGCTCATATATTCTACCTGCTTGTATTTGATGGAGGCGCGCTCAGCTTCTGTGGCTAATGTCTCCATCTCGCTGCAGTGAATGCACATCTTTTCATACCGTTCATCTTCATTAATCGGATGGCCATCCAGCGTTGCCTGCAACAGCCGGTGTGTAAGCATGTCGGGATAGCGGCGTATGGGCGAAGTAAAATGTGAGTAATGCTTAAATGCGAGTCCGTAATGCCCGATATTTTTTGTGGAATATTTTGCCTTAGCCATAGCCCGCAGCACAAGTGTTTCAATCAGGTCTTTTTCTTTCGTTGGCTTTACATCGTCCAGCAGCTTATTGAGCGACTGGCCTAACTTCTCCTGGGAGGTAAAATCGAGACGGTAACCAAAACGGCGGATAAAGAAATTTATTTTTTGCAGTTTTTCAATGTTCGGCGTATCATGGATACGGTACACACATGTACTTCGCTTTTGCCGGTTCGAAAGGTATTCGGCTACTTTCCGGTTGGCCAGTAGCATATACTCCTCTATTAACTGGTTGGCCTCTTTGTTTTCTTTTATCACTATGCCTAACGGTTTGCCCGTTTCATCAATCCTGAATTTCACTTCCATCCGTTCAAAATCAATAGAACCCTGTACAGCCCGTTGCCGCCTCATTTTTTGTGCAAGCCGGTTGAGTTCGGTTAGCTCAGCAGACAAAACGCCTTCTCCGCTTTCGATTACCTGTTGGGCCTCTTCGTAAGTGAACCGCTTTACCGAATGGATAATCGTGCGTCCAAACCACTGATTTTTTATTTTCGCATTTGCATCGAGTTCAACAACCACCGAAAAGCAAAGTTTGTCTTCATCCGGCCGCAACGAACATAAATAATTTGACAGCCGTTCCGGTAACATCGGTACCACGCGGTCTACAAGGTAAACCGACGTTGCCCTGTTATAGCCCTCACGATCAATTACAGTGTCGGGTTTCACATAGTGAGTAACATCGGCAATATGTATGCCTATCTCATAATTCCCGTTGTCCAAACGGCTGAACGATAGGGCATCATCAAAGTCCTTAGCGTCAGCAGGGTCTATGGTGAATGTTGTAACCCCTCTGAAATCACGACGCGATGATAAGTCTTCCGGTGATATCTTATCCGCTATCCGGTCGGCTGCGGCATTTACCTCCTCGGGATATTTGTACGGAAGCATAAATTCAGCTAATATCGCGTGCATCTCGGTGTTATGGTCACCGGCATCACCCAGCACATCTATAACCTCCCCGATAGGATTCTTGGCCTCTGCAGGCCATCCGGTAATATTTACCAGCGCCTTCTGACGATGTTGCGCTCCTGACAGCTTATTGCCGGGAATAAAGATATCATAAGGCATCTTGCGGTTATCGGGGATAAGAAAGGCATAGTTTTCGGCCATCTCGATAATGCCTACAAACTGTGTGCGCGCCCGTTTGACAATCTCGGTAACTTCCCCTTCGAGACGCCCGGTGCGTTTACGGGCATAAATAAAAACATTGACTTCATCCTTGTCCAGCGCGCGGTTCAGATTCTTCTGCGAAACAAATATATCTTCTGATATCTGGTCGGTGATAATGAAGGCATAACCGGCCGATTTCATGCTGACGATACCGCGAATATGTCCTTGCCGCGATTTTAACTTGTATTTTCCCGGAGAGGGCTGCTCCAGATTTTTTGTCTGCTCCAGCTCATTTAATAGGGTGACCAGCAACTGCCGGGAACCGTTATCATGCAGATTCAGTAAGGATGATAATTGTTTGTAATTATAGGTTTTTTGAGGCGCCGATGCAAATATACTCAGTACCTTCCCCGAAAGTGACCGCTTGTTATTGCTGCTCTCACGTTTCCTGTCTTTATTGATTTTTTTCTTTTTAGCCATTTTTTATCTGTTAATACTGCAAATGTGAGGAAATTAATATTATCAAAACATTATATATGTACATATTTTGTAATTTAGCCAAATACCAAACTAAAATGGCCATTTTCAGAGCTTTTCGTAAATATAAATATGGTATCGTCCTTAGCGGTGGCGGGGCCCGTGGAATGGCTCATATTGGCGTGTTAAAAGCGCTTAATGAGGAAGGAATCTTTCCGGAGGTGATTTCGGGTGTTAGTGCCGGCGCTATTGCTGGTGCCCTGTATGCCGATGGCTATAAACCCGATGAATTGCAATTGCTGTTTCGGGATAGTAATTTTTTCAAGTTTGTTAACCTGACTTATCCTAAAAACGGATTGCTCACAATAAACGGGCTGCAATCTTTTCTGGAACAACATCTGCGGTCGCGTACCTTCGAGGCGCTTAAAATACCTCTTTTTATTGCAGTTACCAATTATAATACCGGATTGGTTGAATATCATCATCAGGGACAACTAATCCCGCGTATCCTCGCTTCGTCAAGCATACCGGTTGTCTTTAACCCTGTTGTAATTGACCGGCAGATCTATATGGATGGAGGACTGGTAGATAATCTCCCTGTATCGCCGGTGCGCAGCGATTGCATGCGGCTGATCGGATCGCATGTAAACCCTGTAGGATTTACTGATACCACCGGTGGCCTGGTGCGTATTGCTGAGCGTGCCTTTCATATCGGCGCGGCGGATACCGTAAAACAACATGCCCGGCTCACCGATATCTTTATCGAACCCAAAGAACTGTCAAAGTTTTCTATCTTTGATGTGTCGCATATTGATGAAATTGTCCGGATCGGTTACGACGAAACCATTAATGTGCTTGAAAACAGAGGGCTGTTTAATAAGTTTTAATCGCGATGCAACCACTGGTTATTTATAATACGCTAAGCAGGTCAAAAGAGAAATTTGAACCTCTCAATCCGCCTTTTGCCGGTATGTATGTTTGCGGACCAACCGTTTATGGTCATCCTCATCTTGGCCATGCCCGGCCTGCTGTAACATTCGATTTGTTGTTTCGTTACCTGACGCATATCGGCTATCAGGTACGCTATGTGCGGAATATTACCGATGTCGGACATCTTGAAAACGATGCGGATGAAGGAGAGGATAAGATTACCAAAAAAGCCCGGCAGGAAAGGATTGAACCGATGGAAGTGGTACAGATGTATACCAACAGCTATCACGATTGTATGCGCCGGCTCAATGTGATGGCTCCTTCTATCGAACCGCGCGCTACAGGTCATATCATTGAACAGATTACGCTGATTGAGCAAATACTTAAGCAGGGGTTTGGTTATCTGAAAAACGGATCGGTGTATTTTGATGTCCGGAAATATAATGAACATTATCCTTACGGAACGCTTTCGAGACGTAAGATTGATGAATTGTTAAGCCATACGCGTGAACTAACGGCGCAGGATGAGAAAAATTCTCCTCTCGATTTTGCTCTGTGGAAAAAAGCAGGCCCCGAACATATCATGCGCTGGCCTTCTCCCTGGAGCGAAGGATTCCCGGGATGGCATCTCGAATGTTCGGCAATGAGCGCTAAATATCTTGGCGTCCCATTCGATATTCACGGCGGCGGGATGGATCTTCTGTTTCCGCACCACGAGTGTGAAATAGCCCAATCAATGGCATCTCACGGTATCGAGCCGGTGAAATACTGGATACACAATAATATGATCACCATCAACGGCCAGAAAATGGGTAAATCGCTCGGAAATTTTATTACGCTCGACGAATTGTTTACAGGCCGCCATGTCCTCCTGTCTCAAAGCTTTTCGCCAATGACTATACGGTTCTTTATCCTCCAGGCCCATTACCGCAGTACGCTTGATTTCTCAAACGAGGCACTGATAGCAGCCGGTAAAGGGCTCGAACGTCTGATGAATGCTTACTCCCTGCTGCCCAAACTTAAAACTGTTGATCGTTCATCTTCGGCTTTGACAATCACTGCTATCGAAAAACAGTGTTACGATGCTATGAATGACGATCTGAACAGCCCCGTGGCTGTTTCGGCATTGTTTGATGGGGTGCGTATCATCAATTCGGTAAAGGATGGTTCCGAAAGCATTGATACTGCCGATAAACAAAAACTGACTCAACTATTTGACACCTTCCTGATTTCGATCTTTGGCCTGTTGCCCCCGCAGAGCGAAGTAAACAGCGATTTGCCGGCCGGACTCATCGAACTGCTTCTCCAACTCCGTACCGAGGCAAAAAAGAAAAAAGATTTCGCTACATCCGATACTATCCGCGATCGCCTGCATTCTTTAGGCGTTATTGTTAAAGATACCAAAGACGGGTTCGAATGGGAAATTAAATAGCCCGCCCATCTATGATAACACGAAAAATATTGATTGGCTCTGTGCCGCTTGGCGCCGGACAGCCCGTGCGGCTGCAAACCATGACCAATACCGCTACCGTTGATGTAAACGCTACAGTTCACCAGATTGAACGTATTGTTGCCTCAAGTGCCGATTATGTGCGTATCACTGTTCAAGGTCAGAAAGAGTTGACTGCTCTGCGCCTGATTAAAGAGGAATTGCGAAAAAAAGCATCATCCATTCCGCTCATTGCCGATATTCATTTTAATCCCGCACTGGCACTGGCTTGCTGTGGTGTAGCAGATAAAGTAAGAATTAACCCGGGTAACTTTGCTGAAAAAAACGATGACCGTGAATTGCAAGTGAAAAAACTGGCCGAGGCCTGTAAACAAAATAATACCGTTTTGCGTATCGGATCAAACCATGGCTCTTTGTCGCGACGTATCGTGGATAAATACGGCGATACGGCCGAGGGAATGGCCGAGAGCGTTCTCGAATATCTTCATCTGTTCCGTAAATATAAATTTGAGAATATCGTTGTGAGCATGAAGGCCAGCGATACACGCATGATGGTTTATGCCACACGGCTACTCGCCATTAAAATGGCTGATGCCGGATTCGATTATCCTTTTCATCTTGGCGTAACCGAAGCCGGTGAGGGTGAAGATGGCCGTATACGCTCAGCCGCCGGTATTGCTGCGCTGCTGTTGGATGGAATAGGGGATACTATCCGTGTTTCACTCACCGAGCCACCCGAAAACGAGATTCCTGTTGCTGCCAAGTTAGTCCGGTTTTTTCCTGTAAATCACTCACTGCCCCTCAACAATGTAGTGGCTTTCAATAGAAGGGAAACAAAACGTTTTGGAATAATCGGCGGTCAGCAAATGCCTGTTGTTATCTCTTCTCAGCCCGTCGAGCCCGAAAGGAAACAGAACCCGGATCTCATTTTGCAAAACAATATTTTTTTGTCGTCTGATGAAAAGAACAGGTATCTTTTCTACGATACGGCTCCGGCAACGGATATCCAATCTATCGCGCTGGTCAAAATAACGGTTCCACAGCAGCCGCAAGACATCGCTTCACCGGGCGATGTGGCTGTGATTGATTTTTCAGGTATTGATTTTTACAGCGCACGTAATTTTCTTGAAAAGAATTACCGCAACAATAACATTCCGGTGATTCTTAAAAAAGAATATGCTGAAAATGACATTGAAAGCTTCCAGCTCAGGTCTGCCGGTGAATTTGGGGCTTTGCTTATGGATGGATGGTGTGATGGTATCTGGCTCGAAAACAAAAATATCCCTCATGATAAGGTGATTGAAACGGCTTTTGGTATTCTTCAGGCCTGCCGGCTGAGAATGAGCCGTACCGAGTATATCTCGTGTCCTACCTGTGGCCGTACATTGTTTGATATACAAAAAGTGGTAAGTGAAGTAAAGATTGCTACTGCGCACCTTACCGGCTTAAAAATAGCCGTCATGGGCTGCATTGTGAATGGTCCGGGCGAAATGGCCGATGCCGACTATGGCTATGTTGGCGCCGGAAGCCGCAAGGTTTGGCTCTACAAAAAAGGGAAAGTGGTGCTTAAAGATGTTGATGAACAGGATGCCCTGAACCGCCTGATTGATCTGATAAAAGAATCGGGCGAATGGAAAGAATAAACCCTGATTTTTTAGCTGATAAATTTCAATTAAAAAGTCAGAGTTTAATAGAAAAAGCGATAATTATATTTGGATTTGTGACGATAAAATGATTGAAACGGTATTGAATATGCATCTTATACCATTTGGAATTATAATTTAGTCCAAATGTCATCTGTATAATGCCGATGTAACAAATGTTTAGTCCATTTACATTGGACTATTACATTTGTCCAATCGGTATTAAATATGTTTTTGTTTGTGCCCCGCTGTAATTATGCCACACAGGGCTTTGATTTTATGGCTTATTATAAACCGGTCAAACAAACTGATATGGAACAATTAAAAATATGATAAAAATTTGACGACAGAATTAGTCATATTATTCATTATTTCGTTTTTTGCAGCAACAATTTCGGGTGCGGCAGGTTTTGGCGGAGCATTAGTTTTGCTCCCTGTTTTGACAGCAATGGTCGGAATTAAAGCAGCCGTTCCAATTTTAACTATTGGACAAATTTTTGGAAATGCTTCGCGTGTATGGTTTGGCAGGCGCGAACTGAAATGGAAACCAATAATTCTCTTTCTTTTTACCGCTGTTCCGTTTACCATTCTTGGCGGCTGTTTATTCTCCGATACCGATAGCAAGAAAATAGAAACCGGTATTGGTGTGTTTCTTATTCTACTGGTTATTTATCGCAGAATTAATATAACGAAAATCAATATCGGCGAAAAAGGAATGTTACTTAGCGGCGGTATAACCGGCTTTTTATCAGGACTGGCAGGTAGCGCAGGGCCTCTTGGAGCTGCGTTTTTTCTTGCACTCAATTTATCAGCTACATCATATATTGCAAGTGAAGCATTTACGGCTTTATTATTGCATCTGACTAAAACAATTGTTTATAACAAGTATTCACTTATCGGACGAACTGAACTTTATTACGGACTTTTTATTGGAATGTCAATGATTTTGGGCAGTTGGACAGGAAAGAAAATTATTGAGAAACTGAGCCCGGGAAAATTCGTTCTGATTGTGGATATACTGTTTATATTGTCAGGAATTCAACTTATCTGGACAGTGTTGTGATTTGCTTTCGATTTGTATCTTTGACATATTGATTCTAGTATTCCTAATCTTAAATAATAGTATATCAATATGTTAGATTGATAATTAAAACAAAAAACTGGATACTGAAACAAAAAACAAGGAGGTTTATTTCTGGTTTCTATTCGTAAAACTTAAATTGAGGGTCTAAGACAAGGGTTTTGTGGAAAAATCGAGATTCCCGATTTTTCTTATAACAATTTCATAATCAAATATTTTTTGATTAAAACAATTAAAAGATGCTCATTAGTCAATCCTTAATAACTCAAAATAACGGAAAAATTTAATGGTTTAGATGAT
>CAZRNJ010000061.1:0-10771 GCA_964601385.1 uncultured Bacteroidales bacterium
GCCTTCGGGTACATGGATATGAATATCTTGTTTCTCAAAAACTGCCGGATTTAAGTCTAATGGATCACAGTGTGCTTTTAAATAGGCAAGAGCAGTAGTTGCCGACTCTTTCATCACCTCTCCCAAATTTCCGGTAAGAGTGAGTTTTCCCTTGCCCCGGCTCAAACTAGTTTCGACGTACAAGATCTCGCCACCCGCAGGTGTCCATGCAAGTCCTGTAACAACACCGGCAAATTCATTGCCCTGATATTTTTCTTTCAGATATTTTGGTGCGCCCAGTACTTCATTAATAAAAGGAATTGTTAAGGGCTGTTTTACTTTTTCTCCAAATGCAATGCGTTTTGCAATATTACGTGTAACCGATGCAATCATTTTGTCCAGTTCGCGCACGCCCGATTCGCGTGTGTAATTCTCGGTAATATATTCCAAAACCTTGTCGGTAAACTTCATCTGTGATGGCTTTACGCCGTGATTTTCCAATTGCTTTCCAATAAGATGCCGTTTGGCAATTTCTATTTTTTCTTCAACAATATATCCGTTCATATTAATTACTTCCATACGGTCGAGTAAAGCCGGATTTATAGTGGCAGTTGTATTGGCTGTAGCAATAAATATTACTTTGGAAAGGTCAAATTCCAGTTCCAGGTAGTTATCGTGAAACTCTGCGTTTTGTTCGGGGTCGAGCACTTCGAGCAATGCCGATGCCGGGTCGCCATGGATAGAATGTCCCACTTTATCTATTTCATCCAGCACAAAAACCGGATTTGCCGATTTTGCCTTTTTTAAATTTTGAATGATGCGGCCCGGTAATGCGCCAATATAAGTGCGGCGGTGCCCCCTGATTTCGGCCTCATCATGTACTCCGCCAAGTGACATACGAACATATTTTCGTCCTAAAGCATCGGCTACCGATTTTCCCAGTGATGTTTTACCAACTCCCGGAGGCCCTAAAAGGCAAATGATAGGCGATTTCATGTCGTTCTTCAGCTTCAGCACGGCAAGGTATTCGAGAATGCGTTCTTTCACTTTCTCAAGCCCGTAATGGTTGGTGTCAAGTATCTGTTCGGCTTTTTTCATGTCATAATCATCCACCGTGTATTCATTCCATGGAACATCAATTAATGTATGCAGATAATTGAGTTGTACTGAGTATTCGGGCGATGCGCTGTTTAACCGCTGCAGTTTCATCAGTTCTTTTTCAAATGTCTCCTGTACCTGTGCGCTCCATTTTTTTTTCTTTGCTTTTTCATTTAAGGCCTCGGCTTCCTGTTCCGAAGGACTTCCGCCTAACTCGTTCTGAATGGTTTTTATCTGTTGATGCAACAAAAACTCGCGCTGCTGCTGGTCTAATTCTTTTTTAACTTTTAACTGGATATCCTGACGCAATTCAGCCATCTGAAGTTCTTTGGTAAGAAGTTCCAGCAGTATGGTTGAGCGTTTCATAATGTTGTCTGTTTCCAGCAGTTTTTGTTTATCGGCTACCGGAAAATCACTGTTGGATGATATAAAATTGATCAGATAGGTTGAACTTTCGATATTTTTAATTGCAAATGATGCCTCAGGGGGTATATTGGATGAGAGCCGTATAATTCGCATGGCCAGATCTTTTATTGCTCCAATGATTCCGTCAAATTCGATTTTTCGTTCCCCTTCCGGTCGTTCGTCATTCAATACTGTAACTCTTGCTGCATGGTAGGGTTCGTCACTGATTTTTTCAATAATACGGAAACGGTTTTTACCTTGAATAATAATGGTTGTTGTGCCATCAGGCATTTCCAGCAGGCGGGCAATATAGGCGGCTGTGCCTGTTTTATGCAGATCATCAGGGCCTGGATCATCAATATTGGCATCAATTTGTGCAACGGCTCCAATTAACCGTTCTTTTGATGCATATACATCACGGATTAGTTTTAGCGACTTCTCCCTGCTTACGGATATGGGAAGCATAACACCGGGAAACAATACCGTATTCTTAAGTGGCAATATCGGTAATATCTCCGGCAATCCGGCTATAGTTAACGATTTCTCATCTTCTTCGGAGATCAATGGAATAAAATCTGTTCCGTCGGATCCCTCTGCTGCAATAAATATTTCTTTTAACGCACTGTTTAATTCCATTTCTCGTCAATTTGTCAGTAGTTATTTGATCCGGGAATAAGCCAAAAACATAAATTCATGATAATCAAATGTTTAATCATAAGTGTTATTTCTTTAAGAAATAATAGAATGTAAACGGCAATAAACATGCCATAATTAGCCGGTAATTGCTTTGCGATAAATAGCTGTTATTTCGAACACTTTGGTCAAGATGTTTTTCTCAATATCATTAAACGGAACATTTCTTCGCGCCATAACTTTTTCGGCAATTTCAAATGCTTTTTTTAATTCGAATAAAATAAAACCTTGTGCGCCCCCCCAGGAAAATGATGGAATAAAGGTTCGCGGAAATCCGGTGCCAAAAATATTTGCGTTGACACCAACGACTGTACCTGTGTTAAACATGGTATTTATTCCGCATTTGGTATGGTCGCCCATAATCAGCCCGCAAAACTGAAGTCCGGTATTGATAAAGCGTTGCTGAGGATAATTCCACATTTTTACTTCGGCATAATTATTTTTAAGGTTCGAATTATTGGTGTCGGCACCGAGATTGCACCACTCGCCAATAACAGAATTTCCGAGAAATCCGTCATGTGCTTTATTGGAATAGCCTAAAATAACACTGTTGTTTATTTCGCCGCCAATTTTTGAATGAGGCCCGATAGTTGTCGGCCCATAAATTTTTGATGCCATTTTGACTGCGGCATGGTCACAAAGGGAAAAAGGACCTCGGACAACCGAGCCCTCCATAATTTCTGATTGTTTGCCGAGATATACCGGTCCTGTAGTACCATTGATAATTACACATTCGGCTTTTACTCCCTCTTCGGCAAAAATATTTTCTTCGCCCAGCAATTTATTTGAATTGCTTAATTTCTGTGATTTACGGTTTGCTGTTAGTAATGAAAAATCATGGCGGATAGCGATATCATTATTCCGGAAAATATCCCATGGATAGCGAATATAGGTTAGCGGGTGCAGATAGTCAATATTTTTGTAGTGGCCATAGGGTCCGGGGACAAATGATTTAATCTGAGTGCCATTGATGCGGAGAGCAAGTAAAATATCATTTTGCAGTAATCCATCACCCTGTTTTAATTGATTAATGGCATCCATTAACTCTTTGCAGGGTAAAACGGATGAATTGATTAATACATTATCATCGCCGGCTATCAGGGGAAACTTCTCCGAAAGATAATCTCTTGTTAAATAGGATACTGATTTTCCGGTATATCGTTCCCATTTCTCACGCAGGGTAAGTATGCCCACACGCAGTTCAGCAACAGGACGGGTAAACGTCAGTGGTAATAGGTTGTCCCATGAATTATCATCAAACAGGATATAATTGATTATTGTACTCATCTGTTCTGTTTCAGTATTCTTTAATTACACCTGACAAAGGGAAAAATTAATCATTCCGGTTTTTTTATAGGACTGACAATTCACATCACATTTTTTTGCTGACAGCAGAACATCATTTGTTTTTCAGATACTGCATTTCTGCCATCCAAAACGGTTAGCGGCAATATCCATACATTTTGCAAAAACGGCTTTGGTGCGGAAAAAAGTAAAAATATTGTTTTCCATCTGACGCTGGTAAAGCGGGTCTTCGGTAAGTTCGCTGATGATTGGCCTGATTCTGCGGGATGCCATATCCTTAAGGTAATCGGCATAATCATTTTCCATGGTTAGTGAACCGCCAAAACGCTCGGCCAGCCGGTTGGATATATTGTCGTTAAGAACACCCTGCGCCAGTAAGCACCAAATCAGGTTGCGTGCACGGTTTATATATGCATACTTGGTTTGTCCACGGTCTTGTATCTCCTTAATGATACTGGGCAGCCGGTACTGTATCTTATAACTTAAAAGGATTAGCCGCGCATCAGCGTCAAGATAGGATTTACGGAATGTATTGTAGTATAAGCCGTCATTCTCAAACAGGTCGGATAAGCGGGATATCTTTTCGACTTCACCCTGCAAAGCGAGAAATGTTTGTGCCAGTTTACGAATCTGCACTGCTTTTTCTTTTGAAACAGGAATACTATCCGGATCAGTATCCAGAAAGGCCTGAAAGGCATTTTCCTGCCGCTCATAAAAGACGCCCAGTTCGCGGCGGAACTTATCATCAAATTGTAACTGGATAAAATCACTGGCGCGCAGGTTCCAGGGCTCAACCGGGTTCTGCTTGTTGGTACAAATGGTGACATTGGTTACAAACTCCGGCGAGGCCTGTGAAATAATTTTGCAGATCACCCGGATATCATTTAACTGCTTCAGCTTCCGGGCCATCTCTTTATCTGTTTCGCGGCTCGTGATAAAATTATCAAAAACCGTTACGGTCTGTGCTCCGTTCAGTATGCGTGGTTCAACAATTTCTGCCTTCTCACCGTTTAGCTCTATTCGCTCAACATACAACGTTATCCCATTATGATTAAAGGCAAACTCTGCCGTCGTCTCTTTTCCGATAATAATATTATAAAGCGACTTCATGATGGACTTGTTGGGCGGATTATCAGGGGATAATCCAAACCGGATATTCTTGTCAAAAAACCGGTATTTCATCTGTTTATACATTGACCGCAGATCGCTCAGCCGGATAAATCCGATATTCAGCAATTCGTTATTGCTGTTTTGCAGGCGTAAACTGCTCGAAAAATCAATGGTATAACGGTAGGTCGTTATGTTCTGAACGATCTCTTGTACATTGCGTGTTTCATTTGACGAGAATTGTATAGTAAACGATACCTGGGTGCCGCCAAAAAAATCATCAATGAGATATTTTTTCGACTCAAGATCTTCACATAAACTCTTTAATATCTGGCTGTTACGCGCCTCTTCAACATCGCCGTTATACACCAAGCATAATACTACCTTATTAATCACATCGCTGTTATCCTGTAACTGTGACTGCAACCGCTTTTCGAATTTCGTGAGATTATAACTCTCGGTATTGAAAATCACCCCAAGCCCCTGATCCCGAAGACGGAGGAGATTGTCTTTAAAATCGGAGCATTCATCTGACCATTTGAACTGATACAGGTACAGGTATTTTAATTTACGGTCAATATAATAAGCGTCAATACCCGATTTGTTTTCATTGAATGAAATTACATCTTCAAGCTCTTCGACAGGAAGATCGTATTTCTTTGATAAATAGAGCCAGCCAAAATAACTGTTAATATTTCCCCCAAATTTATCCTTATAATCGCGGTATAGTTTTTCAACCATGCCTCTGCTGATGTTCATATCATTTTTTTGTTAATATGCTGATAATAAATGCATTAAAATAAGCTTGCTTTTATTTCTTAATTTCCCTAAAATAAAAAAATCAATTGAATTGTACAATTGCTTACCCGCAATTTTTACAAATCCGGAGCCGGCAGGAATGGAGCTCGATATAACTATCTGTTTTACAATTTAATACAGGTGCGGGTAATCCATAGTTTAATTTTTGCTGTCCGGTCATTATCCTTGCCTCATCCCAAAAACCGGAGCAAATAAATGAATCGAGGAGTTTTCGTCCGCCTTCAACAATCAATGACTGGATGTTCAATAAATATAGATGTTTGAGGACCTGGGGAATGATATCTGCAGAAAAATCTATTGTTATAAAGCTGATATTTCCTTTGCTTTGTGCTTGCTTTTCAGTAAATATGATAGTTGGGGCCGAATTATCGAAAATATTCAATGCCGGTTTAAGCCGCAGATGCTTGTCAATTGTTATGCGAATGGGATTTACGCCCGGATATAAACGTGTAGTCAGTTTTGGATTATCGTTAATAATCGTTTGGGTGCCTGCCATTATGGCTTGTTCTTCGCTGCGCCATTTATGTACGGTTATCAGATCGGTTGAATCGTTAATCCACGCCGGCCCAGTTGGGGTGGTGGCTGTACGCTCAATATCTATGTATCCATCGGCTGATTGTGCCCATTTAAGAATGATATATGGCCGTTTCTTCTCATAAAAAGTGATAAACCGCCGGTTAAGCCATGCGCATTCATTTTCTAAAATGCCTACTTTAACCCTGCAGCCCGCATCGCTTAATTGCTTTATGCCTCGTCCTGATACCTCCGGGAAAATATCAACCTGTCCAATGATAACCTCCGGTATATTGTGACGTAAAATAAAATTTGTACATGGCGGTGTTTTTCCGATATGTGAACAGGGCTCAAGGTTAACGTACAACGACGATTCACGCAGTAACAACTGATTCTGTACTGATTGTATGGCCTCAACCTCGGCATGGTTCTTTCCATATTGTTTGTGGTAACCCTCGCCGATAATCCGCCCTTTGTGTACCACTACACATCCAACCAAAGGATTCGGAGCTACAGATCCTTGTCCGGCCAGTGCCAGCTCAATGCAGCGCCGCATGAATATTTCCTTTTCTGTGGCTTCGGTTTTCATTCTGTTTTATACATTTGTATCATGCAGGATGTAATGACTATCGGACGGGTAAAAGATTTTTTTCGCGCCGAACTGAAAAACCATCTGGCCGATGAGGAAATCAATGCTGTTTTCCGGGTGGTTATGGGTCATTTTTTTCATTTCGGACTCAAAGATATTTATTTATATCCTTCTCACATTATCAGTCAAAACCAGATGGCTCATCTCACCGGGGTTATCTCCCGGCTTAAAAACGGGGAACCGGTGCAATACATTCTGGGTGAAACAGAGTTTTTCGGATTACAACTGCATGTCCGGCCAGGCGTCCTTATCCCACGTCCCGAAACCGAAGAACTGGTGAACTGGGCGCTCGATGATATGAAAATTGAGCGATTGAAAAATAATGCTGTTCTTGATATCGGAACAGGTACAGGTTGTATTGCCATTGCTCTGAAAAAGTTTTTTTCCGCATGTACCGTAGATGCTACCGATATCTCTCAAACGGCACTTGATCTGGCCGCGGAAAATGCCCGGATAAACAATACAGACATTACATTTATTTGCGATTCGATTCTCGAACCATCCCTAAAAGGCAATTACCATCTGATCATCAGTAATCCTCCTTATGTCAGGATTTCAGAAAAGGACAGGATGAGTCCTACGGTTACAAATTACGAGCCGTATACCGCGCTTTTTGTGCCCGACGAAAACCCGCTGTTGTTTTATGAGGCCATTCTTCTCTTTGCACAAAAACATCTATATCCGGACGGCGCTATTTATCTTGAGATAAATGAAGCGCTAAAAAACGAATGTTTGTCCATGTTCCGCCGGTTCGGTTTTCTCAAGCCCGGGTTGCGCTATGATATAAACGGCAAACCACGAATGATTAAATTAAAACACTAAATCCATGAAAAAAAATATTAGCCCGTCGGTAGCCCTGCAACGCGCCGCTTCCATGTGTAGCGTACAGGAATATTGCTGCTCGGATATGCTCACGAAATTAGCGCGATGGGGAATTCAACCGGATGATGCTGCAGCAATTATAAAAAAACTTGAACACGATGGATTTATTAATGAACTACGTTTTGCATCCAGTTTTGCCAATGATAAACTGCGTTACAACCGGTGGGGGAAAATAAAAATCACCATTGCCCTGAAGCAGAAAAAAATTAAGGAAACAATTATTCATAAAGCCATTCGGGCTATTGATGAAAAATTGTATCATAATATTTTGAGAGCCGAAGCAGAAAAAAAATTGCGCATCTGTCAATCCGAAGAGAATATACAGATGTGTAAAAATAAAATTATCCGTTTCCTGTTGCAAAAAGGCGTTGAACAGGATATAGCCATCAGTATTGTGAATGAGTTGATGAGGCAGGGGGGGTGTTGATTTGTCTCTGCGATTACAATAGATATAATGTTAAAAAAAATATTCTTTGATTTTAAACGATTGCAAAAGTAAAATCGAGGTTTAAAAAACGCTATGTTATACACTCGTCAATTTTTGCTTTTCTGAAAATTACTTTGTATTTTTATCCGGATAGATTCTCTTAATTTTTTCCTGTTATGGGGGCTGATAATAACTGATAACTCTAAACAAAATGAAAAAGATTTTTTCAATACCTGTTATCCTAATAACAGTAGCCCTGTTTCAGGGATGCAGCAAGCCATCTGAACAAGCCGGGAAACCATCAAACCGGATGCCATTGGAGTTTACCGGTGAGTATTTTACTTCGGGCGGCAAGCCGCTGTACCTGATTTCCGGTGAGTTTCATTATTTCCGGGTTCCGCGGTCCGATTGGCGCTCACGAATGCAACTCTTGAAGCAGGCCGGTGGTAATTGCATTGCTACCTATATCCCCTGGCTGATTCATGAGCCCACCGAAGGTCGTTTTACTTTTACAGGCGCTGATATGCGTGATCTGGAAGGATTCCTGAAAACAGCGGCCGAAGAAGGCCTCTATGTTATTGCCCGGCCCGGCCCTTACCAGTATTCCGAACTGTTGTACGATGGTTTACCACAGTGGCTTACTGAAAAATATCCACAATTACGCGCTAAAAATATTGAGGGTAATGATTTTCGCAGAGCATCGCTTTCTTACATGCATCCGCTGTTTCTTGAAAAGGTTGAAAAATGGTTTGATGCTGTCTGCCCGATTATCAGGAAATATACCATCCTGAATGGCGGACCAATTGCAATGGTGCAACTTGATAACGAAGTTATGGGTATACATGTCTGGAACGGCTCACTCGACTATAACCCTGAAACCATGGGATTTGGGAAAGAAGACGGCAGGTACTCTTCATTCCTCAAAAATAAATACCTTACGATTGACAGTGTGAACAATGCATACGAAACATCATTTAAAAATTTTGCTGCAGTTACACCGCTTCCGGTTATTCCTTACACTTCGGTCTCTGATATCCGGCGCATAAAAGATTATGCCGATTTTTATTTCGACCTCCATGCCGGCTATCTTGCTAAACTGGCCTTTATGGTAAGACGACACGATATCCGAGTTCCTTTGTCGCACAATTCTGCCAATCCGGATATGAATGGTATGCTGAAAGAAACAGTAGAAAAACTTGGCAATAAAAAATTCCTGCTCGGAACAGATAATTATTACACGCTCGATCAGACCTGGAGACAAAACAATCCGACACCACAATATGCGGCGCGTACACTTTTATCGCTTGAAATGCTCAGAGTATGGGGCTACCCGCCTATGGTATGCGAACTGCCGGCCGGTAGTTTATCGTCATGGCCTCCCGTTACTGCCACTGATGCCAGGGCATGCTACTGGATGCACATGGCCTATGGCATGAAGGGCTTTAATCTTTATATCTTCACCGGCGGTATTAATCCACCGGGGCTTGGAACAACAACCGACCTTTACGATTACGGCGCACCGGTTGGACCTGCCGGCGAAATTCGTCCTCATTATGCCGTGATTAAAGAGATTGGCGGTTTTATCCGTAAAAATCCCTGGTTTATACAAGCCGAGCGCATTAATGACTGCTGGATTGGCTTGAATTATGACTATTCTCGCGCTTATCATTATATGTTCAAACGAGGCAATTTCTTATTTAATAATGCCGAGGCATGGAATATGATGACTACCGGAGCCCTGACTACTGCCCTTTGCGCAAATATGTCTCCCGCTTTTCTCAATCTTGACAGTAACAATTGGACTGATGATATTTCCCGTCCGCTTATTGTTGTTTCGTCCGACTGTATGTCAAAAAAAATTCAGCAAACGCTTATCGCATTTATTAAAAAAGGAGGTAATCTCATGATTACACCTGTAATTCCTTATCTTGATGAAAACTTTAATCCCTGCACCGACCTGCTCGAATACCTTGGAAACCCCGTCATCCGGCATCTTTCTCAGGTAGCTTTCCCGCGAATTAATGTTCAACAGGTGAAAAATATCATGAGCGCTGATGCGTTTTATGCTGTTAATATCCCTCCCGATGCTATGATTCTGGGAAAAGATGATGTTACGCAAAACACCATCTGCTATAAATATTCTATTAAAAATGCGGGTACTGTTATTTTTCTCGGAATAAACTGGCTCCATGCACAGCAGGAGCATATCAATATGCTTAGTTACCTGCTTGAAGAATTAGGTATGGATCAGCGGATTATCTGTGATAATCCCTCTGTGTGGACATCTCTGCGTGTTTCTGGTGACAAACATATCCTCTTTCTGATGAATCTGATGAGTTCTCCGATGGAGGCAACTGTTGATTGCAAGATTGAAGGCAAGCTCTTTAAAGCAGGTATCCATAAGCTTAAAGCGATGGAAGTAAAGTACGTACTTGTGAAATAATACCGATTCTGAAAATGGATTAGCCCGCTGTTAAAGATTTAGTTTTTTAAACCCCTGTGCAAAAAATCTTGCCAGTGCATAAACCGAGGTTATTTTAAATGATATAACTTCAAATTCTCCGGTTATTTATGTTTTTTGTTAAAAGCATTGACTACTTTTGGCGTCAAAATATTTTTATATGGTTTCACTAGAACAACTGAAAGAACTTGAAAAGCGTAAAGATGCGCTGAAACTTAAGACGCGGCGAGGCGCGATAAAGTTCGCTGGATTGTGCCACTTTGACATTGCCGCCGGGATTGCGCATTTTCCCAGGCTTATAATGCGGCCACGGTCAAGAACAGCGGGAGAAGTCCAAGATGATCGAGCGCAACCTATCAGCCGGGGAGGCTGGCCGCCACGGCGTGCTTTCGCCGGAAACGCGCGCCGGAGCGCGGATTGCGGAACTGGGAGA
>CAZRNJ010000062.1:0-10707 GCA_964601385.1 uncultured Bacteroidales bacterium
CGATGATGTTCGCGAGCGCCAGGCCCATGCGCACCAGGAGATCGAGGCAGGCGAGCGCGGCCGCCCCGGCTCCCGAGGCCACAAGCTTCACGCTTTGGATGTCTTTCTTGACGACCCGCAAGCCATTCACGATCGCGGCCGCCACGGTAATGGTTATCTTCTAATGATTCGCGTGAAACTGGGATGAATTTGCTTTTATCGGCAGTAGTTCCCGATGACTTGGCAAACCATCTGACAACATCTGGCCATAAAAGATCTTTTTCCCCGGCCATTAACCGGTCAATTAAGGGCTTGATGTCCTCATACTGTACAACCGGCAGCCGTTGCTGGTATTCATTAATATCTTTGATCTCATTAAACTTGTATTTTTTACCCCATACAGTATCTTTAGCCAGCATCAGATTACGCATCAGGGTTTCTTTTTGTACTTCAAACGGATATTTCTTAAACAGCTCGATCTGCGATAGTCGTTTAATATTTAACCAGTTAATGATGGAATTAATAATGGGCATGTTTTAATAATGATGATCAAAATTATAATAAATTGCTCATTAACCGAAAAAAAAACGGATAGACCCATATTTTTTTATTGTTTTGTATTGACTGATTAATTATATCTGTCAAAAAAATTACATAATGAATCCATTAACTATTAAGCAGTGGGCTGAGGATGATCGTCCGCGCGAAAAGTTGTTAAGGCAAGGCGTTCGCAGTTTGAGCGATGTTGAATTGCTCGCCATTCTTATCGGGTCGGGGACACGTAACGAGACCGCGGTTGAACTTGCCCGCCGTATCTTATCGGCAGCCGGAAATAATCTTGGAGAACTGGCACGGCTTGATGTTGCCGGTTTGAAAATGCATAAGGGAATTGGTGAGGCCAAGGCATTAACTGTTATTGCCGCCATGGAGCTTGGCCGGCGCCGTTCAGATAGTAATGTTCTGTCGCGGGAAGTGATCTCTTCCAGTAAGGATGCTTTTTTGGTTTTTCAGCCACTGCTTACTGATCTTGTCCATGAAGAATTCTGGATCGCTCTTCTGAACCGGTCAAATAAAGTTATTGCCAGAGAAAAAATCAGTCAGGGTGGTATTGCCGGTACGGTGATTGATGTCCGCCTGATTATGAAAACCGCGATTGAAATGCTCGCTTCTGCTATTATTCTTTGTCATAATCATCCCTCGGGTAACCTGCGGCCCAGTGAACAGGATTTGGATATAACCCGGAAAATTGGTGCAGCCGGGAAATTAATGGATGTTAAAGTGCTTGACCATATTATTATCGCTGATAATGGATATCTCAGCTTTTCGGATGAAGGACTACTTAACTGATTTTTTTGTAAATTTGCAGTTCTTTTTAAATGAGTATGATTAGAAAAGCACGAATCAGCGATGCTGAGTCAATTTATAAACTTGTTGCATCTTATTCACAAAAAGGTGTGATGTTATCCCGTTCACTTAATTCAATTTACGAACATATTCGTGATTTTTGGGTAGTGGAGGATGACCAGTCGCATGAACTTATCGGTTGTGCCGCACTCCAGATTATTGGATGGGACGGACTGGCCGAGGTGCGTTCATTAGTTATCAGCAGCAGTAAGCAAAATATGGGCTTAGGCAAAAAATTGATTGATACTTGTATTAACGAAGCCAACGAAATGAATGTTAAGCGTTTGTTTGCTCTTACTTTTGTCCCCGGATTTTTTATAAAATGTGGATTTTATGAGATTTCAAAAGACAAATTGCCGCATAAAATCTGGTCCGACTGTATTGACTGCCCGATGTTTCCCGATTGTAAAGAAATAGCGGTGATTATAGATTTGAACTGATTTATTCTCAATTATCCTGAAGGATTGAATCCATTGTCTCGTGATACTTAAATTCCTGGATGGTAGTAGTATTAAGACCTGACATAGTAGGCCACTTTTTCGATTGATGTAATCATATCATATTCTTCAATATGTACCTTTGGGGTTACATTCAATGGTACGGAAGTAAAATTTAATATTCCTTTTATCCCTGAATTTACCAGTAGCTTGGCTGTGTTGTTGGCGTGTTCCACAGGTACAGTAAGCAGGGCTATAGCGATGTTTAATTCTTTTACTTTGGTGTTAAGCTCCGAAATAAGATAGCATGGAATCCCGCTGATTTTTTTAGCTGTTTTTGATGCATCTATATCAAACGCTGCAACAATGTTCAGATGCGGCCGTTTACCTACAAAGTAACGGGCGATGGCGCTCCCCAGATTTCCCATACCGATGATGGCTACATTCAGCCCTTTGGGGTCGTCAAGCACAGTCCCGATATATTCAATCAGATCAGGAACATTGTAGCCCTTTTTACGTGCATTGGAATACCCGATAAACATGATGTCACGACGCACCTGTTCGGCTGTAATACTGTGCATCCCGGCCAGTTCGTACGAGTAGATCTGCTGTTTCCCCAGTTTGAGGCATTCAAGCAATGTTCTTCTGTAACTGCTTAGCCGTTCAACCGTCTTTTCAGGCAGTTTAAGTTTTGTTATTGCTCCGGTCATTGACACTAAAATAAGAATTAACCGGTAATAAAAAAATTATTTTGTTTTGTTTTTTTCCAGAAAGGTGCTTATCTGAACAGCATCAACGGGTTTTGAAATAATGGTTTTTTCCCGGTTCAGCAGGAACAGGTCAGGAGTATATTTAATACCAAGCAGTTTGGCGTAGGTGCTGCTCCATCCCTGCAGGTCGCATACATTTATCCATTTTTTAAGGCCGAGTGTTTCAATATATGATAAATATTGATCCTTATCGTTATCAATCGAGATGGCAACCACCTCAAAATAATCCTGGCTATATTGATTATAAATATTCAGTATAGCGGGCATCATCTTTGTACAATGGTTACAGAAACTTCCCCAGAATATGACAAGCGTGTATGTGTTATTCATGTCGTAAATATGTTTCTGGTCTCCCTTAAAAAAATCGGTAAAAGTAAGAGCAGGGAATTTTTTTCCAATGCCAAATTCCTTGAATCGGGCAAGCCGTAATTGCATTTCTTGCTCGGTAGTTGCATTGCATGAATTCTGTTCAATCCATAATGCAATATGCGCAAGGACATCTTCCTGTTTGTAGCTTTCGAAAATCTCTACCGATCGCCGGAGAATGGCTCCATAGGCATTCTCATTAACCATGGCCTTGAAAAGTAAACTGTCTACTGCTCTGTTATAATTGCGGATTTGCTGGTCTTTTGATAGATATGGATTGGTAAAGGTTTCGTAATATTCTCCTATCTTACTGTATATCCGGTCGGTATTCATTACCAGTAATTCGTTATTGAAATCGGTAAAATCCCAAAATCTGGTCTGATAGGTAATGTTCCGCAACGAATCGTTCTCATAGCCATTCATTAGCGGCATCTGATAACTGGTAATAATCTGTGCCGCGAATAGTTTGGGATAGGTCTTCAGATAGGATTCGCAATATGCTTTTAATTCAAGCTGTGAATTATTAAAGGCATTGGCTATCCGCGGATGAAACGAATCACCCGGCAGATAATAGAATAATTTATTGCGCAGATATCCCATATTGTCAATGAAATTTCTGTATTTGAACAAAAATTCATAATAAATCTTGTTATCTGTGGATTTAATAATTTTCAGGTCGCCATACAGATTATCCAGTGTGGTGCTAAAAATAACGCTGTCTTCGTTATACAGGATAATGTTTAATCCGCGCTCCAGCAGTTCGCTTGAGTATTTGTCCCTGAACATGATTTTATATAAACCCCGCGAATAATCCTTCGGTAGTCGGAAATAAACAACCCCATGGGAATTAGAATATGCCGTATCAACCATCACCAGTTTTTCGAATTTCATGGATGCAAGAAAAATGGGTTTACCCGGCATATCGCTTATGGTGGCTTTAATGGTAATTTGGGTATAAGCCGTAACATTCAGTAGCAGCAGAACCAGTGAGTATATCAAATTTTTCATAACCGAATCTGATTTGTATGTACAAAAAAAAATACAACAAACTTTCGCCTGTTGTATTTTTTTTAAATATTGTTTTTACGAATTATTGTGCTGATATGGCTTTAATGAAGTTGCTGATAGATATGTTTTCATATGCAGGACAACGTTTTCCACCTTCACAGGATGTAACCAGCAGTATAATTACTACTCCGAGGAAATAAACCAGTTTTTTCATAATCAAGGGTTTGAAATTTTGTATATTACAAAGATAAATAAAAAATCAAATTAAACAAATTTTATAATAATTATCCTCTTTGAGTAGTTGTTGATCCTGCATCCGAATAGGCAGGGCATGCCGTATAAGTGTTGCATGATGTTAATAAAACTGTTGCTGCGACTAAACAAATGATGATTTTAATAGCTTTTTTCATATGCTTTCTTGCTAACTTGTTATATTGATAAGTTTTATCTTTATATTGTTTTATTCATTTAAACGCTAATTTATTGAAAAGGTTACAATTATTTTTATTTTTTTATGCTCTATTGATAATAATAATCTGATATATAATGATATAGCTTAAATAACGATATTCTATTTTGTTATGCACTATTTAAAGTAAAAATAAATAAATAAATGATAAAATAATAAACTAATCTTTACGTATTTATAAACCAATGATTGATAAGATTTATACATATTTGCTTGTAAAACAGCGCTTTATGTGTGTTTTTTTCTTTTTTGGACTGTTGTTTTTTTTTTCAATAAATAGTTCCGGTGCTGTTATAACTGTTCATTTTTCAGATACTGTTCCCAGGCGATATAAGCCCAGTTTGCAGAAATATTCCGATACTATTGATTCTGTATTTATACGGGAATTCTGTTTGCAACATTTGTTTTATCTGTATTCAAAGGGTTTTCTTTCGGCATTTATAGAAGGAATAACCAGAAAGGGTGAAGATTCGATCATTGTCGTTATTCGTAAAGGACGCCGTTACCGGTGGGCTAAAATTAACAGTGCCGATATTCCTGCTGAAATTCTCAGACGAAGCAATATACGGGTATCGGCATTAACGGGCAGGCCGGTTACTCCGCAACGTATGAGTCGCATATTCGACCGGTTATTGGGATATTACGAGAATCATGGTTATCCTTTTGCCTCGGTTCGTTTGGTTGATGTTACTATTGATGGCCCGCTGATATCAGCATCATTGCAGTGCACAAGCTATAATCTTTTCAGATATGATACGCTGGTACGCAAAGGTACAGCACGGATTACTGATAATTATCTGCGTCACTATCTTGAGATTAAAAAAGGAGGGCTCTATTGTCAAGAGATAATTGATGAGGGTATACCCCGGCTCGAACAGTTAAGTTTTGTTGAACAGGTTAGGCCCATGCAGACACAATTCAGAAAGAATGCAGCGGATGTTTACCTTTTTCTCAAAAACCGTAAATCAAATTATTTTGCCGGCATTCTCGGTATTTTGCCTGATGTGAGTAATCCCGGAAAGGTACGTTTTACCGGCGACCTTGAGCTGTCTCTTCTTAATGGCTTTGGAAGCGGAGAGTCGGTATATTTTACATGGAAAAAATATGAATCTCTGACGCAACGGCTTAATACGGGTTTTAATTATCCATATATTTTTAAATCGGCTGTTGGTATTGACTTTAAAATGGAACTGTACCGCAAAGATACATCTTATCTGACGGTCAATCCTGTTTACGGACTGTGCATCTATAACGGAGGCGGTAATTTTTATTCGTTGTTTATTGACCGTCAGGTTTCATCCCTGATTTCTAAAAGCTCATTAGTTATTGATAGTATAACCTTACAGCCCATTTCATCTTTTCGTAAAACAATTTACGGATTGGGAACAAACCAGATTCATCTTAATAACCGTTTTAATCCGTTGAGGGGTTATAGTATTATTGCAAATGCCGGATTTGGCCGGAAAATAGTGGCTCCGGCCGATACGGCGTTTGTTGCTTCGAAGGAATTTTCGCAGGCCGAAGGTAAAGCGCGTATCAATTTGTTTCTGCCACTGAGTGCTCATTCAACCATGCGGGTAGGCGCTCAATCGGGTTTTTTATATCTGACTTTTTTTAGTGAGTATGATTCGTCAGACGGTTTTTTTTATGAAAATGAGATGATGCGCATTGGTGGAATACATACCCTTCGAGGGTTTGATGAGGATGCGATACTTGCTTCCGTTTATTCTATCTTTACGCTGGAATACAGATATCTTTTTGAGAAGTACTCCAATCTGTTTATGTTTTGTGATGTGGCTTATTATGAGAAGCAGGGAATGAAATTTGTGCATGATACACCGGTGGGGTTTGGCGCCGGCATCAATCTTGACACCAAGGCCGGAATTTTCAGTCTGACATGGGCATTGGGCCGGCAGTTCAGTAATCCGGTTGAACTGCGTTCAGCGAAAATTCATGTTGGTTTTGTCAACAGGTTTTAATGCTTGTCGGTATCGCACTCTACAATTTTAAATTTTACAGCGTAGTGCTTAGGTACTATTTGTTTGTCGTTCACTTCAGCATACTGGTGGGTTATCTCAGCTCCAAAGTAGAAGATGATGGCCGAGTAAAACACCCATAACAGAAATACAATCAGTGAACCGGCAGCGCCGTAAATACTTGCCAGTTGTACATGAGAAAGACCGAAAGAAATAATTATTTTGCCTATGGAAAATAATATTCCAGTTATAATTGCACCCATCCACACTACTTTCCATTTAATCAGAACATCGGGAAGGAATTTAAAAAATGCCGCAAAACAGAGAATAAAAATCGAAGTAGAGAACAGGATTTTTGTCAGTTTAAGAATAATATATGCAAAATCGGGCAATGTGCTTTCAAGATAGCTTTTCAGTAACATGGCGTATGCCTCAACAAGTAAGGTAAACAGAAAGAGGATTGATAATCCGACAATCATCAGGATGGTAAGCATGCGGTCTCTTATCGTTTGCAATATGTCGCGGTTTCGTGTTTTTACTCTCCAGATATAATTTAGTGAGTTTTGGATAATACTGAAAAAGGTTGTTGTTGCAACAATAAATATAAATCCGCTAAGCAGTGTTTTGGGCAGGTTCATAGGATCGAATGAATAATTGGCTACTATTTCACGGATTAGTTCGGTAGCTTTAACACCGATAAAATCGTTGAGTGTAACAAATAGTTTTAAACTGGCTATATCCTGATCGGTGATAAAACCAATAAGTGAGAGTATGATAACAACAATTGGAGCAAAAGCAAAAATTGCGATAAATGATAATGTTGCAGCAAGCCGAATGGGGCCGTCATCAATAAATTTGGTATACGCTTTCTGTATGATTGTTTTTGCCTGCCGGTTCATGGATGATGTTTTTGCATGCTAAAAGTATTTTATTATTGTGTAAAAAACAAATTCTGGTTATGTACGGCTTCCGAAAATCATGCTGCCGATACGAACCATGGTGCTTCCGGCTTCAATGGCAATCCGGTAATCGCCGGACATCCCCATTGAAAGTTCATTGAAGTGCAGGTTATTATTAAATATTGTTCTTTTCAGTTGTTTGAATAACTCCGACAGATGGTTGAATTCGCTGCGAATAATGGTATGGTCCGGCGTAAACGAAGCCATACCCATTAGTCCGTCAATGCGAATAAAGTTAAGGTTCTTAAATCCCGGATCATCAAGCATCGTAAATAGTTCGTCATTGCTGAATCCGAATTTGTTTTCTTCCGATGCAATATGTATTTGTAGCAGGCAAGGTACAATTCGTTGCAGTTTCGCGGCCTGTTTGTTGATTTCGGTCAGCAACCGGTAGCTGTCCACCGAGTGGATCAGTGCTGCCAATGAAATAACTTGTTTGATTTTATTGGTTTGTAGATGACCAATCATGTGCCATTCGATATCATCCGGCAACAAAGGTTGTTTGACTGCAAGTTCCTGAACTTTGTTTTCGCCAAAGCGCCGTAAACCGCAGTCGTAGGCCTTACGGATAGTTTCTGCGTCAAATGTTTTTGATACAGCAATAAGTTTTACATGATCTGGGATTGTTGCCAGAATGTTAGCTATGTTGTTATGCAGATTCATTTTTGTAAAATCAGCGTAACTCTGTCGAAGCGGGGTTATGGTTAAAGCATATGAAGCACCAGTCCGCTTCGTAATTTGGGTTCAAACCAGGTGGTTTTTGGGGGCATGATATTATTTGTATCGGCAATGTCTGTAAGCTGTTTCATTGAAACAGGATACAATGCAAAGGCGGCAACCATTTCACCGCTGTCAACGCGTTTTTTTAATTCGCCAAGACCGCGGATACCACCTACAAAATCTATGCGTTTGGTTTTTCTAAGGTCATCTACTCCAAGTATCCTGTTAAATACATGGTCGGAAAGTACGGTAACGTCAAGGCAGCCGATCGGATCATTATCATTATATATCCCCGGCCTGGCTGTGAGGGAATACCAATTACCGTCAATATACATACTGAAATTATGCAGCGCGTTTGGTTTATACTCAGCAGTTCCTTTGTTCTCAATATCGAAAGTTTCTTTTAGTTTTTCGATAAATTTATTTTTATCCAGTCCGTTCAGGTCTTTGACTAAACGGTTGTAGTCGAATATTTTTAGCTGTGTATCGGGGAAATGTACTGCAAGAAAAAAACTGTGTTCACCTTCACCCGATTCTTTGCTCCGTTCCAGTGCAACCGTTGCTGCTGCAGCCGTCCGGTGATGTCCATCGGCAACATAGGTACAGGGTATGGTTTTGAAAACGGCTACTATGCGGTCAATTATCTTTTTATCCCTGATTACCCATAAGGTGTGCCTGATGTTGTCGTCGGCTGTAAAGTCATATTCAGCAGGCAAATTAACCACGTCTGCTATCATACTGTCAATTTCGCTGTTGGCATGATAAGTGAAAAATACGGGCTCGTAATGATAATTACTGTAACGGATATGGTTGCAGCGGTCTTCTTCTTTGTCGGGCCGGGTAAGCTCATGAACTTTGATTTTTTTTTCGGCATAGTCGCTGGCTGCCGCGCAGGCCATGAGTCCGTATTGTGTGCGTCCATCCATGGTTTGTGCATAAACATACAGATAGTCCTCTTTGTCCTGTTCAAAAACACCCTCGTTAATCAGTTGTTGCAAATAATCCTTTCCTTTACGGTACACCTCGGGCGAGTATTCATTTACCGTATCGGGCAGGTCAATCTCCGGCTTAATCACATGTAAAAACGACAGATTATTATCGCGGGCAATAGCGCGGGCTTCCTGCTTGTTGATAACATCGTAGGGCTTACAGGCAACCTGCGAAGCCAGTGTTTTAGCCGGACGAATACCTTTAAACGGTTTGATATAAACCATAGCTGAAATATTTTATTGTTAAAAATAACCGCAACCGTTTTATTGGTTGCGGTTGACAGAATGTATTAACCGATTTTTTTCTTTTCAAACTCTTTCATGGCATCAATCAGAGCGATCACGCTTTCTTTCGGACATGCGTTATAAATCGATGCCCTGAATCCGCCAACTGATCGGTGCCCCTTCAATCCGGAGAGATTTTTTGTTTTTGCAAAATCGAGAAACTCCTGTTCCAATGCCTTATATTCTTCTTTCATCACAAAAACTACATTCATAATTGAACGGTCTTCTTTTTTGGCTGTGCCCGTAAATATTTTACTGTTGTCTATCTGGTCGTACAGCATTTGCGCTTTCTCTTTATTCATCTTGTGAATCACATCCAGTCCGCCTAATCCCTTTATCCATTTAAGCGTTTGCAGCGCAGCAAAGATGTTGACACAAGGAGGAGTATTGTACATTGAGCCCTCATCAATATGTATTTTGTAATTTAACATGCTGGGTATTGGACGATCAACTTTTCCCAGTATACTCTCTTTTATGATAACATAAGATAAACCGGCAGGGCCGAGGTTTTTCTGTGCACCGCCATAAATCAGCGAATATTTTGATATATCCATTGGCCGGCTGAACATATCGGATGAGGTGTCGGCAACCAGCGGTACGGGCGAACTGATGTCTTCTTTCAGTTCTGTGCCGAAAATGGTGTTGTTGGTGGTGATATGGAAATAGTCGGCATCGGCAGGGATGGTATATCCTTTTGGAATATAATTGAAGTTTGATTCTTTAGACGAGCCGACCTCAATCACTTGCCCGAATAATTTGGCCTCTTTTATCGCTTTTGATGCCCAGGTGCCGGTATTCAGATATGCGGCTTTTGTTTTTAAAAGGTTGTAGGGGACCATGCAAAACTGTAAACTTGCACCGCCACCTAAAAACAGAACGTGATAACCCTGCGGGATACCTAACAATTCGGTGAAAAGCGCTTTTGCCTCATTAATAATCGGTTCAAAATCGTTTCCACGGTGCGATATCTCCATTATGGACATACCGATGCCGTTTAAATCAAGTACTGCTTTTGCTGTGTTTTCAAGAGCTGATACAGGTAATACTGCCGGCCCTGCACTGAAATTATGTTTTCTCATTGGTTAAGATAATTTGTTGGTTTGTTTTCAATTTAAATGTGTTATAAAAATAACAATATTTTTATTTTAGTGGTTAATTTCTGTGTTTATTTTAAAGGATCCGATATTAAATACTGGTATACAGTTTGTTATATTTGTTCTCAGGCATTCGTGCATTACATCATATAATTTCAGCCGTTTAATCCACGCTGATTTTTCGAGATATGCCTGAACATCAGCTTCTGCCTGTTTCCACAAATCGGCTGCTGCTATGGCCGAATCACAAT
>CAZRNJ010000063.1:0-10653 GCA_964601385.1 uncultured Bacteroidales bacterium
AAAGAACAATGCAATAAATAACCTCCATCAATTCAACAAAAACGTTGAAATTTTAAAGATTCTCGATCAGAAAGAAAAACAACTTAAAGCGAATCTGAAGTTAATCGAAGATACCCGTAAAACAATATTTTTCAAATATCACCAAAGGTAATCAACAGCAAACAGCAGCATAAGAACCCATCTATTCATAAAAGGTAACATTCGATAATATTTTTGTATCGGGAATTGGTCAAAGTATTCTTCGTGTCTGCTCCACACCAAGTCCAAGTTTAAAAATTATTAACAATTAAATTTTAAGAAGATGGCTGTAATAAAGCAAGGAATCTTAGGCGGTGTATCCGGGAAGGTTGGCACTGTAATTGGGGGTAGCTGGAAAGGAATTGATTATTTACGATCGATACCTACATCCGTATCAAATCCCAAAACCGATGATCAGATGGATCAGCGGACGAAATTTACTGAAATATTGAGGTTTTTGCAGCCCTCAATAGGATTAATTCAGGTAGGTTTCAGAAATTATGCAGTAGAAATGACTGCTTTTAATGCTGCAATGTCCTACAATCTTAAAAATGCTGTTGCCGGTAGTTATCCTAATTACACAGTTGACTACACAAAAGCATTAGTAAGTCGTGGAAGCTTAACACCAATTGAAGCACCATCCGTTCAGAAGTTTGTTGCTTCAGAGATTGAATTCCGTTGGCAGTTTAACGGTTACGGAAATGCCCAGGGTACTGATATTGTAATGTACCTATTGTATTTGCCGAACAAAAACGTTTCAATTTACTCTGTAAATGAAACTACTCGTCAATCGACAAGCATCATATTGGGTACGCCAACTCAGTATAGCGGAGAAGTAGCTCACGGATACTTATGCGCAATGTCTGTAGACGGGAAGATGATCGCAAACAGTGTTTATGCAGGTTCTATCGTAATTTGATAAACCAAAAGTTCGCAAAAAAGAAAGCCGCTTGTGTTAATGAGCGGCTTTTTTATTATCTCATAATTTATATGTATCCTGTATGTATTTAAACACAACAGGCAGTTACTATTTTTCGTAACTACCTGTCTTTCAAGTAGCGAGAGGGAGACTTGAACTCCCGACCTCATGATTATGAATCATACGCTCTAACCATCTGAGCTACCTCGCCTTTTTTTCTTTGCTCTGACGCCGACCTTCCCGATTTTAATCGGGACGCTCTAACCATCTGAGCTACCTCGCTAATCCAAAAGATGCAATAGGTAAAACCCCTATAATCATCTAACAAGAGGCAAATATACAATTTTCCATTAATATGGCAATTGACTGTTCAATGCAGAAATACTACGAAAAAAAACCATCATTTAACTCTTGTTAATATCTAAAGGGTATTAAAATTGCATTTTTGTATTTTTTATTTAAATTGCAAACCATAATTATAAAAAAATGAAAAAGAAATATACAATTGAATACAACATACAATGCCTTCCCGGTGTATTATTTGAAATGATAGGCACACCATGGGGGTTATCTCAATGGTTTGCCGATGATGTAATTGTTGCTGGTGATATCTATACATTTAAATGGGACGGAGAAGAAGAACAGGCACAATTAATTGGAAAGAAAGAAGAACAAAGTATACGATTTCGCTGGATAGCGGACACAAGCAATAAAACCTATTTTGAATTTACTATCGAAGTTGATGAATTAACCCACGAAGTAGATCTGGAGATCACGGACTTTGCAGAAGAGCAGGAGATACAAGATGCGATTGAGTTATGGAACACTGAAATTGCAAAACTCAAGCATATCGTAGGTTCACACTAACCGGATTATTCATGCACTAAAGATTTATATTGTTCTGCTGTCAGCAACTCATTTAATTCAGCGGGAACCGTTATATTGATTTTAATGATCCATCCCTTTCCATAAGCATCTTTATTGATCATTTCCGGCGCATTAGCCAGTTCAGGATTAATTTCCAGAACCTTTCCGGATACGGGGAGAAACATATCCGAAACAGTTTTAACAGCTTCTATAGTTCCAAAAACAGCAGCTTTCGCTAAGGTCTCGCCCAGAGTCGGAATATCAACAAAAACAATATCGCCCAACTCTTTCTGGGCAAAATCAGTAATACCTACAATACCAGTATTACCTTCAACACGGATCCACTCATGATCTTTTGTGTAACGGATATCGGATGGAATATTCATAAAAATTATTTTACAATTAATACATTTCAAAAGTACATAAAACTGATTACAAAAGAACAAAAAGAATTATCTCTTTCCTAAATTATAAGCTGAACAAAAAAATATCCAAGATTTTAAGGTGTTAGTGTAAATCGTATACTAAAGCCAACATTAGTGTTTCGTGTTGGGAACGAACGGGAAATCAGTGGATTATTGATTACCCAGTCATAAAACGCTCTAAAGTTAAATCTGCTGCTTAGCGCATAATCAGCCGAAAATTTTATGGACCAAATATTTTTACCGGTTGATGGTTGATCAGGTGTATCACCTTCAAGATCACGTAAAATCGTAATATCATTACGAATAGAAAAATCCGTATTCAGCGTCAGATCTCCTTCCAGCTCCTTCTGGTTTCCGCCGGTACGGATGGTTAGTGGCAATTTATCGAACCTGTAACCAACCCCCAAAACAATTTCATCATTCTTTGCCTCGGTAAGACGGCTATTAGCAAAGCTTAATGACAATGTGCGCGATTTTTTAAGTTCAAAGCGAGTGGTAAGATTATTCTTCCATCCCATATCAATACCGAAAATAGGTCTGAATTGTTCACTGATAGTAACGGATGCAAAATCATAATCAAGATAATAATTACCCTGAAGATTTTCTTCAAACGGCAGAAGATTATTAATATACGAGCCAATGCTGTAAGACGATGTATAGGCATGGTTTAAACTCACCGATTTGAAAATCTTGGCAACGAACGGAATCTTAGTAAGATTACTGTACCGCACCTGCCAGTTAGGTAACATATAAAGCCATGAAGGCATAGGGTTAAGATTTACCTTATTAGGATCTTTGTCGCCATAAGCAGCAAGAAAGGCAGGGATAAGGATGTGGGGTGAAGTAGTTCCCAATCCATACGGATAAATATGCGAACTATCTCCGGGTGCAACATCGGGGGAATAACCCGGCAGCCGTTTTGCGAGAATCTCATCGGCATATCGTTTTGCAACAATCTGCCTGTACTGATATTTCAGTTTATGAAAGGCCTCGGAATAATAACCATTCTCAGCCTTTGTTTTCTCCCAGGCCGTGTTCCAGCTTAAAAATGATAATGAATAATTTCCACTGACTGTAGTAAGCGCGCTATCACTTAAATAAAGCGGATAATAGGTTAAACTCTTATCGCGGGTATACATTCGTGTTCCGGTCAGTTCAATACGCAAGCCATTTAATGGTTCAATCGAAGCACGCAGATTCAGCCGGTCGCCATAAGTATAAATAATGGGCTCGGAGAAGGTTGAATCCTCGGTAAGCCAATGCATATTATCGGCATATCTGTGATATTCCGGATTCTGAATACCAATAACAAAAGGTACACCGGGAGCCAGCATTTTTTTACCGCGCTGCTCATTATACACGCCTTCAAGACCCATGTTCCGTGTTTTATTAAGATAACCGGGCAGTTGAGTTCCTTTATCCTCGGAGTAATTAACTGAAATATTTTTAGTACTCATAGCGAGCAATGCCACACGCTCCATCAGAAGTATATGAAAAGGCGGCAATTCGGTTGTTTCACCCTCAATTTTTACAGTAGCATTATCTACATCCTTTTTGGGTTTGAATTCGATTCTATTTTTATTAATCACCTTCACCTCGCCCTCAACCTCCTTGCCGGCACTATTGGTAACCCAAACCTTTACCTTCTCATTATTGAGCCGGTGTTTCACGGCTTTAAATTTTCTGGCCTTCAAATTGATTCCCTTTTTCTCAATGGCTACTTTCTTTGGCTTACCGGTGGCCTGTCGCTTACCACCCCTATAGTTCTGATTAATTTTCTGCAATGGCTTTACTTTGTTATACAGAGACGTCATAGCAAAATTAGTATTCAACTGTTTCGAGTTAGAATTCATCAGATTGTTACCACCAAACAGTTCTTTTTCACCAAACTCATTTTCGAGGTACGGACCGGCATCCCACTTATAGTCGGCATTATAGCTGGCATTCATTGTAACCCAGTTAAAGGCCGGGATTTTCATAATCGGCACATTATAGGTAACAGCTATCCGGTGAGTGTATTGAGTATTACGACCACCATTACGCACGCCGTCCCAGATTGAATCCATTCGATGACTATAATCGGCAGAGTCCTTATTCACCACGCCGGGCGGTTCGTCAATGCGGGCAGTATTAAGCGCATTGAAATCAATTTTAAGCGCCCGTGTCAGATCGTATTTAAACTGATACTCGCGGTACCAGAAAAATTCCTTATCAACTGTAGGTGGAATAAACACATATACCGGCTTAGTGCTTGCGCTTACATATCGAACTTTTTTCTCATTGTACTGCCTGTCAACTGATGAACGGAATCCAAGCATGGATGGCTGATAGTTAAAATTAAAATCCTTTATCAGCCGCGCGTATGGCTTATTAAAGCCCTTTTTAAAAGGCACAATTTCTTTTGGCCGCGTAGTATAATTATAGTTAACACCGCCGGTATATTGTTTCTGAAGATCATATTCAGTGTTGATATCCGTCATATACATTTCGTTATAGCCATAATCAAGCGAGAAGTTCGATGGGTTATACAGTTTAGGAGTACCTTCTGATTTACCGATACCGACATTTGTAAAATTCAAGCTTTTACGTCGGGTATATTCACGAGATATTTTTTTTCGCGCTTTTCGAAGTGAGTCATTATCGAGTTCAGCCAGTGCCTGTTTAAATGGCACATCCGGGTCGAGCGGACTGTACTCAGGATTCACAAATGTTTCGGAGAAGCCGACATACATAGGGATTCGAACAGCAGCTTTTTCGGGGAAAAATTTCCCTAGATGCACATTAGACGAGAGGTCGTACTGATTAATTTCCTCTTTGCTTCGTTCGCTGGTTTTTTTCTCGATGCTTCCAAAACCTGGCTGGCTGGTGCTTCCGGCAACACCAACCGAAGCAAAATCGGCGAGAGACGCCGCCATACGGGCATTAGCAGCCCATCCGCCTTTTTCCCTGAAGTTGGTCAGCCGCAGTTCGTTCATCCACACCTCGGCACATAATGCCTGGCCGGTGCCTGAAGGATCTTTAGGATTTCGCACGCCAATCATAATCACAGTAATATCGCGCAGGTTAGGATTTCCGCAAACACTGATTTTACGTCCATCTACCGTCACTGAATACACCGAGCTGAGCGTAACACCTGATTCTCCCTTGTTCATAATCCGGTTACGTTCGAGTTTCACACGTGGAAACTCAGCCAGTTCAACATCCAGCAAGTTATCATCTGGCCAAACTTTTAGCCGGTCATTTTCATTATCATTGTTGTATGATCCGGGTGCAGTGAGTTTCAGTGGGATTTCGTACTCATAAAAATTATTGGTAAAATCCGATCCAAGGCGAATAAAAGCCATGAGTTCATTATCCTTGAGCGCGCAACCACTGATTTCCTCGGCATGAATATTCATTTTCATGCGCCGGTATTCACGAAAATCAAAATTCATCGTTTTATATGCAGCGCGGGCATCTCCATCGTTAAGATTAATCACTTTAAGCATTATGGCCTGCTCATTAAGCTGCCTGATCTGAGGACTGGATGGATCAATCACCCGGTCGACCCCCGGAGGCAGCACATAGTTAACCGGAGTTTTGCTTGAATTTTCTTCGATATTCACGGCGCTTATCTCAAACATTCCGGTTGTAGGTTCAGGCACAGAAAGCCCTTCGCCTGCTGCCACCATCGGGAAATTATATTTGCGCCACTCACTACGCACAAGATCAAGAGAGGCAAAGCGGAGAATAACACTATCGCTGAACCCACGCAAAAACATACGCAAGAACCTCACAGAAGTAAAATCCTGAATAGGCCCTACAACTTTTTCATAATCACGGATGGGTATACGAAAGTGGTACCAGCTCACTTTGGATGTCTGACCATTAGGAAATTCGGCAGTATAATCCACTTTATCAGTAATAAATTCCTCCCCCACCTTCATGGTTGATGGCCGAAGTTCGATGCGATATTGATAATAGGCCTCATCACGGTCGAGTGTATTATCCCGGTTGATATCCTCCACGTCAGGCAGGGTTGATCCGGATGTGCTGTACGATTCGGTCGTTTGCTCGGATGCCGGTGAGTTGCCTTCGTTTCCATTATACTTTTTATAGCGCTCAAGAATACCTGCCGATGATTCATCATATTCAGAACTGCGGTAATACATAAAATTATCACTTGAAGGGTCCTGCAGTGCAAGGTTAAATGCAGCATCACCATGGAGGATTCGAAGTGAATCAAGGAATACTGAAAAATATTCTTGTTCATTGGCGTCATCCAAACCATCAAATCCCACATCCTGATATTTACGCGCCTCGATATTAAAATCAAATGCATTAACCTGGGAACGTGATTTAGGAATACGCCCCCATGGGGTATAAATCACGCCGCTGTCGCTGTCAAAAGAGGTCAAACCATTTTCGAACATTTTACGGCCGTCGCGCAAGATATCTTCCGACACATTTCCAAGGTTAAAATAGAGATATCCGCCGCTGGTATTAGCCATTGATTCGATAAACGGATCCATCATCCAGAAATCAATGGCTTCAACATTAGCGGCCTCAAAGTCACTGGTTGGTATTTCGCGCATAATACCGCCCCATCGCTGATCTCTGCGCGTAAGGAAACCATTAGCATCAACATTCTGATAATCGTAATTATAGGGGCCGCGCTGGTTGGGATAAAAAGCAACATTTAAAACCGGGATGTTCGTAGGCACTCCCGGCAGGTTTTAACGGTTTGGCCATATCTCATCTTCATAAATCTCACTTACAAAATGGCTGGATTGGGAGTTTGCATCATCCTTAATATGATCAGGCGTTAACGAATTATTGCGGAGGAACAAAGGATCTATCACATACCAAGCCAGCTTGGCTCTGTTATAACCATACGAGCGGCTGGTACTACGAGCTTCAGAAAAAATATCATTTTGTCCCTGAGGCGTGCTTGAGAGCACCCATGAAGGAAATGATTTTACGTCAATAGATGTTTCGCTACCTTCAAAATCATCAATATAAGCATTACCTTCTTTTTCAATGGCACGCGAGTGTCCGGGAATCAGATGCGCAAACTCACCATCAAACGTTACAGACGATTTTTCTTTGGTTTCGATCAGCGGCAGTTTATCAACCATCTTGGTTAAAAACTGTGAAGGAGTTGTATACGTACCATTTAGTCCCCACATAGTATTTGATATCGGCTCATCACCAATATTCACTTTTTTGGTCAACGGACGTTCGGTAAGATTAAGAATAGTACCTCCGAGCAAAAAATTATCATTAACCTTATAATCAAAATGACTACCGATCAGCGTTTTTGTCTGCAAGTTATAAAGCGTATTACTTTCGAGAGAAACCTGTATAGGTGTTCCGGATTCAAGTAATCCCTGATTTAAAATCTTCAGACGTCCCAACGTGTAGTCAACAGTAAAGTCAACATTCTCCTGTAACTGTATTCCACCGGCAGTAACCTTCACCGAACCTTTAGGAATATTCATCGCATTAAGGGAAATATCCGAACCGGAAGAAGATTTATAACTGCCATGAATCAGAAACTTATTTTTACTTGCGGTTTGTTGTGCTTTAACTTTAGTTGAGTCGTACAGTTCACTGTAGACATATTTATTAACCACATCGGTATTCGAGGGCCCGATTTTCTTTTCAAGAAACTCACCAAAAGGTTCAAGAACAGGGAAAATGATTCTGCCATTATTCGGCAGTACGGTTACTCCGGGAACATAATCAAAGACCCCGTCGGGAGAGGCATCTAAAGCACTATTGAGCCGGTCAAGGTTCAACACCTGCACCAATAGTTGATTAGCGCTGTTCCCTTCGGGGATATAGGGCAGCAGCGTGCCGGTCTCATCATCTTTATAACCCACCTCAAGAATAAAATCTTCTGCTTCCATCTGATATGCCCCGATATAATAAACGTTTTTCATCATCAGATTCCAGTTCGGAAGCCGGGGCGTCATGTTCTTTGTTTTAATAAGCTTAAGGATAAGCGTCTCATTTGATTTCACTTCGGTTGACAGTTCGCCAACAGTGTATATTTTATTGTTATATTTATATTCATAAGCCACAGCAATCACCTCATCGGAAGTGAGAGCAAAATTAAGAGAGATATATCCCAGATTGGGATGAAAAGTGTACTCGGTAGGCGAGAGAAGGCGCGCATTTTCGACAAACTCATAGTCGGTTCCGCTTTGGAGCAATCCCATGGCAGCATCAATATTTGATCCATTACGAATGGCAGAGTTATCTTTAATGATGTTATAAAATGGATAGAGATTATTTGACGGGGCTGAACGACCGCTGAAATCGTTATTTTCACCCAATTGCATCAGTGCAATAATATTACGGGAGTTATCAAAAACACTGTTTTTATTAGTTACCCACACCTCCAGCTTGGTAATTTCAACGCCTGAAACAATACGAGGCAGCCGTGATAAGGATTGCTCGTAATTAGTGCGAAAATAATAGCCCAGAAAGAAGTGCCGGTTCGCATCATAATCATCAATGGGTACTTCAAATTTCTTCTTTTCGGCGCCACCTTCAATTTCAATTGTTTTCGTTTTCCCTTTCTGCTGTGAAAACACTGTAGTAACCGTCATTCGTCCGAATTTTAATTCGGTCTTAAGCCCAAACAGGTTCTGACTACCGGTGATTAGTGAGCCAGTAAGAGGTAACGCAACATTGCCGGCTTCAATTTTCTGAATAATTTCATCTTCTTCACCGGTATAGCCGATATTGGTTTTATTCTCAAAATCAAACGTTGCTTCAGTATCATAGGTTATTGCCAGTTTCACCTTATCGCCGATAGAACCTGTAACATTCATTTGTATTTTTTCCTGGAAATCGAAAGTAGTGGTTGACCTCAACCTTTCCTGCAAAGCGGGATTTTCAATTTTATTGGTATTGATACTAAAAATCAGTTCAGCCGAACCCTGTGGTTCGATACTTACCGTGTTATTACCAAAAATTTTATTAAAGGCCTCGCCTCCAATATTCAGAGAGGGCATAAACGAACGACCACCAGCTGTTTTGTCGCCGGCTTTCTCGTTCCAGTATTGACGCATCGAATTTTTGAAACGCATGCTTTTATACTCGTCGAGAGTAACCTGGCGGGCAGGCCTGTATTCCATATCTCCAATCTTATCAGTAATGATATATGTGTTCGATTCAGGGTCGTATTCAACCTGTGTTTTAATATTAGACGGATTTTTGAGCATAATACCCTTCGACTCATCTTCAGGTAACTGATAAGGATATGGTTCAACATCGCTGAAAGGATATTTGAGATCAATAGGTTTTCCTTTAACAGAAACGCTACTGGTATCCACAGGCGGATTACTGCGCACAGGTGCAGGAGTTACAGTATATCCGGCAACCGTAATGATGTAAAAGGTCAGAAAAGATATTATATAGCGGTATGCCGTCAGATTGCTAAATGGCATCGGTTGTTCGTTAGAGTCGTTTCAGCGCTTCCTTCACTAATTCCTCCACTCCGGCAGCCGGCTTTTCACTGAGGATTTTATCCAATACCTTTTCGGCCTGTCCTTTAACAAACCCGAGAGTTACCATAGCCGACAGGGCTTCGGATTTCGAACGGTTCCCGGACAATGCAGAGATAGTACCAGAGAGCAGAGTATCTTTTGCAAATTTATCTTTCAGTTCAACTACCAGACGCTCGGCTGTCTTTAAGCCAATGCCTTTAATGCTTTTGAGAAGTACAATATTCCCATTCACGATGGCAGTGCGTATTTCGACAGGAGATAATGATGAAAGAATAAGCCGGGCAGTATTTGCTCCAATACCCGATACAGATACGAGATGACGAAAGGTTTCCCTCTCATCATGTGTAGCAAAACCAAACAACAGATGAGCATCTTCACGAACAATCTGCTGAATATAAATAAGAAAAGAAGCACCGGGATTCACTCCAGAAAGTATAGTATAAGTTGACAATGAGATATTTATAAAATATCCGACACCATTGTTGTCAACTACTACGTAAGAAGGGTTTAAATCCTTGATCTGTCCTTGAATATATTCGTACATGGCTTATAAATAAGATATAACGTAAACAGTACATTTTTATTATTTAAAGAAAACATATTCTAATTACTGAAAAACAAATAGTTACACAATAGAACAATAAATTACCGCACTGTTTTAACGTTGAGCGTTCTTAAGCCGGTTGCGTAAGATTTGTTTATAGTAATACCAGTTTTCAATTTTTTTCTGCGCAACGCCCGATTCCATAGCTGCCTTTGCCACAGCAGGTGAAACGACTTCAATCAGACGCGGATCAAGAGGTTTAGGAATAATATAACCTGAACCGAATTGCAAATTTTTAACATTGTATGCGCGCAATACAACATCAGGTACCGGTTCTTTAGCCAGTTCGGCAATAGCCCTGGTAGCAGCTATCTTCATTTC
>CAZRNJ010000064.1:0-10614 GCA_964601385.1 uncultured Bacteroidales bacterium
CATCTAAACCATTAAATTTTTCCGTTATTTTGAGTTATTAAGGATTGACTAATTAATACCCATATTCAGAAAATGAATTAAATCCAATTTTTAGTTATCTTATAATCAAATAGTTGTTATTTTGTTTTTGATTGAAGAAGAAGCATTTTTTCAAAGATTCCGGTGTTTTCATATATGGCTGAAAACAATTCTGCTCCCGGCCCATAGGCAAAAACCGGTACCATTACACCGGTATGGTCATTCAGAGCAAAACGTGTTTGGACTGTTCCTTTTTTTATGTTACCGTCAACGATTGACATTCCCCCTGTTTCGTGGTCGGCAGTAATGACGACCAGTGTATTGCTGTCGGCTGCTGCAAAATCGAGTGCTATGCCAACGGCCCGGTCGAAATCGAGTGTTTCAGTAATTACTTTTTCCTGATTTTTTTCATGACCACCCCAGTCAATTTGCGAGCCCTCTACCATCAGAAAAAAGCCCGTCGGGTTCTGGTTTAGCAGTCGTATGGCAGTTGCCGTGGCCATGGTGAGATAATTACCCCGGCCTTCAATCATTGATGGGTTGTGTTCAGGGGCAGTAAGGCAGGCCAGCTTGCCATTTTTTACGCTGTCGGCTGCCAAAACAGTGTATGTTATAGTGTATCCCTTTGTTTTTAATTCGTCTATCAGATTTCGTTTGTCTTTCCGGGATGAAAAGAAGCGGGTGCCTCCGCCAATAAATACGTCAATCTCGGTTTTTATGAATGCCAGAGCAATCTGCTCATAATCATTCCTGTTACTGACATGCGCGATGAATGATGCGGGTGTAGCATGCACAATCGAACTGGTGGCCACCAACCCTGTGGCTTTGCCCTCCAGTTCGGCAATTTCGAGAATAGTGGTTAATGGCCGGCCATTTGTATCTATGGCAACAGATTCATTTTTTGTTTTTTGCCCGGTGGCAATAGCCGTTCCTCCTGCGCCCGAATCAGTGATGTAATCGCTCGCTGAATGGGTTTTGGAAAAACCGCTGTGCGTGCACCGTTCAATATTCAGTTTATTTTTGTTTACTGTCATTGCTGCCTGTATCTGCGCAATACCCATACCATCACCAATCATAAGAATTATGTTTTTTGGTCTGGAAACAGGATCTTCAGCATGACACAAACCCAATGTTAGTTGCAGAGCCAGAAATATTCCTGTGATTTGTTTTATCTTTATTATAACGGGGAAGGTCATTTTATTGGTTATTCCGGCTTTCCGTTTGTCTGTTTTGCCTGCTGTCATCTGCTTATTTTTTTATCGCTGTGAATAATAGTCGGAACAGCAGAAGGATGAAATAGATTAGAAAAGTCAGAACAATGGTGATGTACCATGTGCTGATCAATTCGATCCATTGGGTATGGTAAATTATGATACTGAAAACATTGATCAGTATTGCGAGCAGCAGGGATGCGCCAAGGAAAAGGAGTTCAGTTCTTTTCTGTTTTGCTGTTATCGTTGTGTCTTTCATGGCTGTTGTCTTATATCCAAAAGAACTACTGGTTTCTTTAAAGTTTGTATTCATCGGGCCAGTACACTGTTCGTTTTTCTTCCATGGCCTGGTAGCCGAGAAGCGCAGCAATACCCGAGTGATAGCCATGTTCGGCCATTCCCGGTATGGGTTTGGCCGATTTCACCGATTCGGTAAATGCCTCTAATTGTAGTTTTACATCATCTGGCAGGGGATAAGTGTCAATAATAAATTCGCCTTTATCTTCCGAGAGTGTTTCGGGCGCCCAGCTCGGTCCGCCGATAGGCACTGCGCGGTAAATTTTCTTCTCAATGTCGCTCATCAGTTGCAGGATTCCCGGTGCAGCGGGTGGTTTTTCGCTGAATAACCTTCCGTTTCCCTTTTCTAGTTCCATGGTTCCTTTTGTTCCCATGATCCGCTCTTCAACACCATAATGCGCATTGCTGATATTCGAGTCATATACAAGATGGATGGCTCCCGGGTAGCGGTAGACCAGGTTTACATTATCGTCAACTTCGCGTCCGTCTTTCCAGTAAGCGATGCTTCCCATGCCTGTAACGCACTCGGGATATGCATTTAGTATCCAGTTGGCCACTTGCAATTGATGGCATGCCAGTTCGGTCATTAGTCCGGCTGAATATTTTTTATATAACCGCCAGTTCAGTTTCTGTTCAAGTGACGGGTGGGGTATAGGTCTGCGCCAGTTACTGTTCCGGTACCAATAGGCATGGATATGTGTCACTTCACCAATACGGCCTTGCTTTATGAGTTCGATGGCACGGATATATTTTATATTGAACATACGCTGATGCCCGATCTGGAGTATTTTTCCTGTTGTGCGATGTGTCAGGAGCATGTTTTTACATTCATCCATGGTTAGCGCCATGCTTTTTTCACAGAATACATGCAGTCCTGCTTTCATGGCATCAATGCTTACCGGCGCATGCTGGTCGGGTGGCGTGGCATTGATGATGGCCTGCAGTCCCTTGATATCAAATAACCGGCGGTAATCAGTGAATTCTTTTGTTTTTTGGGGCATGAGCCGCAGGGCTGCATCAAGATGGGGTTTATAATTATCACATAGCCCTGCAATTTCTATATGTGGGTTATTAAGCAGATGCCGTAACAGTAATTGTCCGCGCGACCCTGTTCCGACCACTGCCAGCTTAATTTTAGAAGTTGGCTTGCGGGTTATCTCTGCGGCTTTGACCACCGATATCCAGGGCAGAGAGCTAAACAAGGCCGAAGCACCTGCATAGCGTGTGAACGATTCGATAAATTCCCGCCGTGACTGCATTTTCAGATTAGCAATATAGCCCGCTAAATTAGTGATACTTTTTGAATCGTGAAAGCCATTAAACCCGGATTTTTCAGTTGAAAAAATCAACTGAAAAACGCTCTTGAAAATCTAATCGTTAGCTGATTGCTAACAATAAGATTTTCTACGGCGGCATCGCTTTCGCAAAGCTTGTGCCTCCGCTGAAGCTTCAGCGACACGCGGGCAGCGGAGCAAAGGGTTACCGCGTTAATACAATAGAAATGTTGGTTTTATAGTATATAAGGAATTTCTATTGCAAAATCGCGGTTAAATTGTTCATTGTAATTTATTGAAACGGTTTTTATATCTTTGCATCTTCAGTGCATTTTTATCTGGTTTGCTGAAAAACAGTCATCCGGTAAATAGCATGGCCCCGTAGCATAACTGAATAGTGCATCTGACTACGGATCAGAAGGTTACAGGTTTGAATCCTGTCGGGGTCACTTATAATGACAAGTTATCGAAGCGGATTGCTTTGTATGGGGAATGATTATGTCGGGGTGTAATTATAATTCCGATAGTGTGAGGTTCTGACTTGTACCTTCAAAAAAATCCCAACAAACCCTACTGTTTAGAAAACACCGGACGGAACCCGGCGCCAGCGGTTACCATCCGCAATAGCATTGTTGTTTAATGAACTGCCAAACAATGAATTCCTGTCGTGCAGGGGGCGTTATTTTTTAGATGGGTTTTATGGAAAATGGTTTTTTACTGCATCCTGTTATCAGAAGGATGAGTAAAAACTTTAAAACTAACGATTATGAAACGCTTAGTCAAATCTTCAGCAGCTGTAAAACAAGAAGAGAAAAATGATTCTTCTTCTGTTTATCCTCTCCATCAGGGAGCAATGATTCATGCTGTCAATTTCCGGAGCGATGTCTTGGCAATAAACGCTAAAAAAGTTCTCCCGGGTTTTGATGAGATGGTTTTTGATGGCCGTAACCGTTTGTATGGCGCTTATGAGCTGCGGGAGAATTATCTTCGCAGGTTGGCTATGGGGCTCGGGATTACTGTTTTTTTGTTTTTATTATTGATTGCCGGACCTTCGATTGCGACTAAAATAAGGACTGAATCGCCGGTGTTTATTGAAAAGCAGCATATTATTGAACTTCTTCCGCCGCCTTCACTTGACGAGAACAAACCGGTTATTACCCCACCCGTAGCTCTTCCGGCCGAAGTGATGAAAAGCATTAAATTTACAGTATTCAATGTGGTTGATCATCCTCTGAATGATCTTGATTCCATACCTGTTCAGGATTTGCTGAAGGATAACAATACCGGAACTGTAACACGCGATGGCATTGGTTTTGATCAGGTGAAAATTGATACTGCAACTTTAGCCGTTATTGATGATAAAGGGCCGGAACCAATACTCGAGCCCTTTGAGGCAAAGCCGCTTTTTCCCGGCGGGGATAGGAAATTGTATGAGTATTTGCGTGATCATCTCAAATACCCGGCATCGGCCATTGATAATAGTATTGAAGGAAAAGTGTACGTTGAGTTTGTTGTAGCATCGGACGGACAGGTGAAAAATGTTAAGGTATTACGCGGCATCGGTGACGACTGTGATGCAGCAGCAATAAGTGTTATCAGCGGAATGCCGCGATGGATCCCTGCTAATCAGAATGGCCGGCCAGTATCTGTTTATATGCGTATACCCGTGATGTTCCGGCTGAGTCGTCAATAACCTTTTTATCCCGGTTTTTTCGTGATACTTAAATTTCAGAAGCGTAGCAAACTGATATTTGTAAGTCGAACGAATCCCGATAGCGCAGCGTATCGGGATAAATAGGTTTAATACTCCGATGTTTGCATTGATAAATAATATGCCTAACTTATTTTACTTCGTTCGGATTGATTATTTTTGTTCATCATGGAGCCCAAGCCGTGATGTGTTTTGTTTATGAAATTGATTAGTCATCATCGTCTGTTTGTTCCTGTACTTCTTACTGTACTGTGTTTTTTGATTTATGGTAATACGCTCAGCCACGATTATGCTCTCGATGATGTGTATGCTATCACAATGAACCGGTATGTTGCCGGGGGTCTTTCGGGGATTCCCGACATTATTTTTACCGATTATTTCTCCGGCTTTTCCGCTAATTCCGGGATGAATCTTCCGGGTGGCAGATACCGGCCGCTGCTATTGATTTCATTTGCATTAGAAAATGAACTATTCGGATTAAACCCGCATTTCAGCCATTTTATCAATGTTCTTCTGTATTCATTATTGCTTATCAGCATTTATTTTGCGCTTCAACATGTTTTGAACGATAAGAAAACAGCATTGATCGCCTGCCTGTTTTTTTTAGCCCACCCTGTTCATGTCGAAGCCGTGGCCAACATTAAAGCCAGAGATGAACTATTCTGTTTGCTGTTTGGGATTCTTTCCTTTCGTTTTGCATTTAAGGAAAAATGGCTGTTGAGTGCGGTGTTTTTCTTTTTGTCGGTATGTTCTAAGGAAACCGGTGTGCTGTTTGTTTTTATTGTACCCTTTGCACTTTATCTGTTTTCAGACAGGCGAAAGATAAACCAGTTTTTCCCGCTGTGGACGATGATGGTTGCCCTGACCGGCTATTTATTTTTGCGCTCTCATGCTGTTACTCCATCTGGTATTGAAGAAATAAGTATTCTGAATAATCCCTTTGTCAATGTGAGTACAGGTGAGCGCCTTGCTACAGTAATGATGATTATGCTGCGTTATATTAAACTGCTGCTCGTTCCTTTTCCCCTGACGTTTGATTATTCTCCTTTTTATTTGAATACCATGCAGTTTAGCGATTCAGTGGTCATCCTTTCAGTTTTTGTTCATCTGCTTATAGCTGTTCTGGTTTATATTTTCAGGAAGGACGCTATTGTTGTTTTTTCTATTTTATTATACTTTATTACCCTGCTGCCTGTATCTAATCTGTTTGTTAATATTGGCACGTATATGAATGAGCGGTTTCTGTTTGTTCCCTCTCTGGGATTTGTGATCCTTTTATCGTTGCTGATCGTGAATAAGCAGTATCCCGAATCATTACGGATTATCACTGTGCTGATTATCTTTTTTGTCTTCAGTTTCCTTACCATTTACAGAAACAGATCGTGGAAGGATAATTTTACGTTGTTCTCTAACGATATCAGGGTGTCGGCAAACAGCGTTGTCTGCAATTCTCATCTGGCTAATGAGTATATTTTTAAAGCGAATCATGCGTCCGATTCTATTTTGCAGAAAACATATTATTCTTTGGCTGAGAAATATTTTACCCGCGCGATACAATTGTATCCTCAGCATAGTATTGCTTTGCGGTCGTTGGCCGATCTGCGGCTGAAGGTTAACCGTGATACAGCCGGCTCTCTCGATCTGTTTCTTTCATTGGTTAGAATGTATCCCAACGGTAATTTTGTACGCGATTATCTTTCAATTATCGGCTCATCACGCAATCTGACCCTGAAAGAGCAATATTTGCTGAAGCTTCTTTCTATTATTCCGCGATCGTTTGAGGCGAATTATGCTACGGGTATTTTTTATGGCAGCGAGATGCATTGGGTTGATCGTAGTATCCGGTATTTTAATGTTGCCATAAATTTGCGGCCAATAACTGCTGCTTTTGTTGCCCGCGGAACCGGCTATTATATGAAGAATGATTACGACAGCGCATTAATGGATTTCCGGAAGGCAGCGTTGCTGGATACCATGAATCCGCAATATGCCTACAATGTCGGGATGGTATTTCATAAAATGAAACAGGACGATTCGGCTGTACTATGGTATAATCATTTCCGCCGAAGGGGAGGAGCGAAGCGGGGTCAATGATTCTTTGTTATTCACCCCGCTTTATAACGAATATCAGCAGAAGGGATTTTCGCTGCAATATAATGAGCCCTTTGGTTTATTATACGAAACATCATCAATGGCCAGCATTTTCATGGCTGCGAATAAAGGTTTACCGGCATGACTGAATGCGACTGCCGTATGATGCGGGAATCGTTTTTCGATCAGCACATGTCTGTAGAAACGGTTCATTTCTTTGATTGCAAACACACCAATTGATCCGAACGATTTAGGATTGATGTCAAGAACTTCACCTTCGGCAATATATGAACGCAAAATACTATCAGCGGTTGACTGAAGGCGGAAGATGGTTATTTCGCCTGGTTTGATCCGTCCTTCAAGCGTACCCCGTGTGATGTCCGGTTCTTTTCCGGGTTCCATCAGCCGGTGCATAATCAACTGGTGTTGAATGGCTGGATTAACCATACATGAAGCAGCGGTGTTACCACAATGGAAACCCATGAATAATTCGTGCGGGGTATAGCCCTTCACTGACGCTCCTGCTTCTTTGTACATGTCGTACGGCACAGTATTGTTGATGTCGAGAATGGTGGTGGGTTGCAGTGTTGCGCAGCAGGCGATATATTCGCTGAGCGATCCGTAAATATCCACTTCGCACGACACAGGTATCCCTTCGGCTGCCAGTCGTCCGTTGATATAGCAGGGCACATGGCCGAAGAATTTTTCAAAGGCCGGCCAGCACTTATTCGCAAAGATGCCGTATTGTGATGCGCCGAGGTTGGCTTCCATAAATTTGCGAAGAGCCAATTCGTATTGAGCGAGTTTTTGTAACAAGGCGGGGTAGGTGTTTCCTGTTCCCAGTTCTTTGGCCATATCTTTTTTTATGGATTCAATAGCCGGATCTTTGGCTGCCTGCATAACGATATCGTAGAGGTCGAGTTCGCTGTTTTCCATGATCTCTATCCCGATATCGTACAACGCTTTTATCGGCGCATTGCAGGCCAGAAAATCCTGCGGTCTGGGCCCAAAGCTGAAAATTTTCAGCCGCTTTAGTCCAAGCAGAATCCGGGCAACCGGAATAAAACCATTAATCATATCGGCTACTTCATCCGGCATACCAACCGGATATTCTGGAATATATGGTTTCAGTTTACGTAATCCGATATTGTACGAAGCATTGAGCATGCCGCAGTATGCATCGCCGCGGCCATTAATCAGGTTATTGCCACTCTCTTCGGCTGCTGCAACAAACATGCAGGGGCCGCCGAAACGTTGAGCAAGAATGGTGGTCGGTCCCTCAGGCCCAAAGTTGCCTAAATAAATAACCAGCGCATTAATTGTCTGCCGGTTGATCTCGTCTAATGCCTTGAGCGCATCTTTTTCATTCTCTACGATGGTTTCAATCTCAATCAATTCAATTTTCTTTTCCTTGCATGATGCGTAAACTTTTTTTCTCCGTTCACGGGATAATTCAATCGGGAAACAATCGCGGCTCACAGCCACTAATCCAAGTTTTATTACCGGTATATTTTTCATCTGTTCATATTTAAAAATTTGTGTATTGCAAATATATTAATTCTGGTTAACGAAGTATTGTGAAGGCAGATATTTCTTCTTTTGTTCATCAGCGTTGGGCTTTCATGGTTGCATTATTGCAGCTTTTTGTAGTAATAGAGCGTGTGTCCGGGCAGGTATTCTGCATGGAAAATGGCAATCAGGTCGGCTAAGATCCGGTCAGGATAAAGGATTCCCGATTCCCAGAAATCATTCCCGCCATGGCTGTTAACTCTTGCATTATTGTTGTAAACCTGTCCCGTTTTATATGCTTTTAAAAGGTTCAGACGGCTGTCCGAATGTAATATTTCGTCCAACGAATGAGCATTGCCGCAATTGATCCAGATATCTGCTTCTGATGATCGGGATAAGAGTTCTTCAAAACTGACAGTAAAACTACCGGATGATGAATTATCTTTCCAGAGATAATTTCCGCCGGCATCTTCAATCATTTTTGCGAGATACGATTTCCCGCCCGGCACCCACCATTTCGATTTAAAGGGTAATCCGGTGATGATTCCCGGCTTTCTTTTTGTTTGGCCGACTTTCTTTACCAGCGTATTATAGCGCGATGCAATGGAATCGAAAATTTGTGTCGCCTCATCTTTTTTATTAAATAGTATAGCGAAAAAGATAATCCATTCGGCTTTTCCGAGCGGATGGGGCTCAAGGTATTCGGCATTCATAATCACGGGTATTCCGAGCTGCCGGAGCTTGGCGATGTAGCCCAGGTTTTCGCCCTCAATGCCATAGCCAATCACCACATCGGGTTGTAAACTGATGATGGTTTCATAATTAAGATTTGGTTCGGAACCGACATCCTGAACCAGCCCATTTTTTATCCGACGGCATATTTCAGGGCTATTGACAAGCATAGGGTTCGAGATGCCAATTATTGATTCATGCTCATGCAGGGCTTCGATCATTTGAATATGGCTGGTTGATAAACAAATGACTTTTTTGGCAGGAACCTTGACGGATGATTTGTTGTTTAATGCAACGCTGTTGCATAAATAGTATTGGGCAGATGTTGGTTGTCCGTTCTGCCAGTCGTTGAAGACAGTTATTTGTGTGCAGCTATCGTTGCGTGCGATACGGAAACCTCTGGCATAACGCAGAAGTGTGTCATTCTCTTTTTCTTTGTGGTGATCAGAAGCGTTCTTCGGATGGCATGCGCACAAAAGCATGACGATAATGATTACCGGCTGGGGGCTGGTCATGATCCCTTTAAAATAATCTTTGCCGTTTGAGATAAATTGCCGCTTATGACGTGTATTAAATAAATGCCCGGTTTAACCCGATTCAGTTCTATTTCAACGTTACCGCTCACCGGTATTGATGATGAATATACACATACACCGTCAATCCCGAAGATGCGAATAATATCAGCAGTGTTGGGCAGATGAATGGTAAAGCGGCGGCCGGCAGGGTTGGGATATACAATTATCTGCGCAGGGCCCGTCGCTGCCCTGACCATTTCTGTGCCCACAAATGTAGTGTCGCAGAAGATGGCTTCTGCTTTCAGCGATGTAGAATAATTATTGCGTGATTTAAAACTATTCCATATTGCTCCTGTCTTTAGATAGACAGTGTTTAATGTATCAGCCAGCCGGTTTTGGGTATGATATACAGCAAAGGTGTCGCCGGCAGTATAATTGATTTTATATCCGATAAAAAAGGTTCTATTGAGGATAAGATAGGTGTCGAGTGCATGATATATAATTCCGGGCGCATTGATATTCCGTAGCAAAATATCTTTTGAATAGATTTGTTTGTCGGGCAGTGAATCTCCTGTCCATATCTTGATGGTGATAGTTGATCCAAAGGTTCCGTTATCGGCTTTGGCAATATCAACCAGAAGTCCGCGGAGAATTTTAGGAGTGGACGAAAAAATCTTTTCAGCAAATACCGAATCATTAAAGTTGTTATGTCCTGTAAGATATCCCCAGCCGGCAGCCGGAGTCAGGGTTATTGTATCGCCGGATAAAAGGTTATTTATTGTGTCGCATAGTTTTTGTGAAGGGTCATATCCGCCCAGTTTGTATACATTGCTCTGTATCGGATCGAGCCAAGGCTTCAGGTGTGTTGAGTTGGATGACGAATATTTGTTGTATTCGAGTGATAGTTGTGTGAAGTAATCTTCGTAGGGGTTTCCGCAATATGATGAGCCGCCGGTTAGTGTTCCAACAATCAGGTGGTCGGGGTCGAACAGTGGAGAGCCCGATGAGCCGTTCTCTGTAACGCCTGAGTCCCATTTAACAATTTTCCAGTAGGAGTTGTAATCGTACCCGAGTAGTGGATCATTGCCCGTATAAATAGCATCGTAATCAGTAGATATTTTTTTTACATCGCCTGAAGGATGATGAATGCACACGCCCCAGGGTGGATTATTGCTGCTGCGGTTCCAGCCGGCATAATAGGGATTGAATGATGACGGCGGTTTGGAGTCCATGCGCAGCAGCGTGAAGTCAATATC
>CAZRNJ010000065.1:0-10576 GCA_964601385.1 uncultured Bacteroidales bacterium
CCCAAACATTGGCAGTTCCTGATGTTTATAGGATTTAATCATCGCCGTGGCTGTGCCGGTTAGGATATTGGCAATATGGTCAATTTTAAATTTTTCGTTAACGGCTGCAATAGTCCGTAGAGCAAGAACAAGGTATTCTTTGCCTTCAAATTTAACTTTCGGATGAAGGCAGTTGTCACACGATTCGCAATTATTCTCTTTAAAATCTTCTCCGAAGTAATAGAGCAATAGTTTTCTGCGGCATATAGATGTCTCGGCGTAGGCAACTGTTTCCATAAGCAACTGCCGGCCTATTTCTTGTTCTGCTACCGGTTTGCCCTGCATAAATTTTTCGAGCTTCTGAATATCTTTATAGGTATAAAAGGCAATGCAGTGGCCTTCGCCGCCGTCGCGTCCTGCTCTTCCTGTTTCCTGATAATAGCCCTCCAAACTTTTTGGCATATCGTAATGGATAACATACCGGATATCGGGTTTGTCTATCCCCATACCAAAGGCAATGGTAGCAACAATTACATCTATATCTTCTTTTAAAAATTGATCCTGTGTCTGGGTACGAACAGCCGATTCAAGTCCTGCATGGTAAGGCAATGCCTTGATTCCATTTACACGCAGGGTTTCAGCCAGTTCTTCTACTTTACGGCGACTGAGGCAGTATACTATGCCCGATTTCCCCTGATGGTTACGGATAAATCTGATGATTTCTTTGGAGACATCATGCTTTGGACGTATTTCATAGTAGAGGTTTGGCCGGTTAAATGACAGTTTAAAGATGGTGGCATCCAGCATTCCGAGATTTTTTAATATGTCATGCTGTACCTTAGGGGTTGCCGTAGCGGTGAGAGCAATAATCGGCGCCCGTTTGATCTCATCTATTATCGGCCGTATTTTACGGTAAACAGGCCTGAAATCGTGTCCCCATTCAGAAATACAATGGGCCTCATCAACCGCATAAAACGAAATATTGATTTTTTTCAGCAGTTGAATATTTTCTTCTTTGGTAAGTGATTCAGGCGCAACATATAATAGCTTGGTTTTTCCTTCCAGCAGATTCTTTTTTACTTGTGTGGCTGCGGCTTTTGAAAGTGAAGAATTAAGGTAATGGGCGACTACATCTTCGGTGTGAAAACTACGCATAGCATCTACCTGGTTTTTCATCAGGGCAATGAGGGGTGATATAACTACCGCTGTTCCTTCAAGGATCAGGGATGGAAGCTGGTAGCATAATGATTTGCCGCCTCCTGTGGGCATCAGCACAAAAGAATCTTTGCCCTCTAAAAGGTTGTTTATAATCTCTTCCTGGTTCCCTTTAAATAAATCAAAACCAAAATACTTCTTTAAGTTTTCTTTTAATGTGTTCTTGTTACTCATTTTGACCGACCTGAAATTATCTTGTATTTACTGAATTAATCAATACCTTTGTATTTCTGAAAAACGGGCAGGTTTTCTACCGGGTTGTTTTTTTATACACCTGAACCTCCGCCGGTTTTAACACTTAAAGTTAACTATTTTTTTAATTAATGATTAAAGATAAAAAAAAAATCAGTCGGGACGAAATGACCTTTCTGGAGCATTTGGAGGAAATGCGGTGGCATCTGATCCGCGCTTTTTCGGCAATTGTGGTGTTTGCGGTTATTGCCTTTATTTATAAGGATTTGTTATTTGATGCTATTCTGCTTGCCCCTAAAAATCCTGGTTTTATTACCAATCAGTTGTTGTGTCGGCTAGCAGCAAAATTCCATACCCCATCCCTTTGCATCAATCAAACACCGCTGCAACTGATTAATATCACCATGTCGGGGCAGTTTACCACGCATATTATTATTTCTCTGGTTGCCGGGCTCATTCTGGCTTTTCCTTTTGTGCTTTACCAGGCATGGAGTTTTATTCGTCCCGCATTATACGATAAAGAACGGAATGCCGCTTCGGGTGCGGTATTGATAAGCTCTTTTTTGTTTCTGTCTGGCGTTTTGTTTGGTTATTTTATTATTATTCCAATGTCGGTAAATTTTTTGAGTAATTACAAAGTGAGCACCGAGGTGTCTAATCAGATCGCCTTGAATTCTTATATCTCTAATGTAGCTTCAACTGTATTGGCCAGTGGTGTGGTTTTTGAACTACCTGTTATATTATTCTTTCTCACTAAAATAGGATTGGTTACTCCTTCATTTTTGAGAAAATACAGACGACATGCTATTATCATTATTCTGGTACTGGCTGCCATTATTACTCCTCCCGATATTTTCAGCCAGATTCTTGTTTCAATCCCTTTATTGTTTCTTTACGAAGTCAGCATATTTGTGTCGGCTGTCGTGCATCGAAAACACAATGTTTAATCTCCGTCTGATGAAAAGCGTATGGATAATATGGCTTTTATTCCCTGTCATTCATTTAAACGGTCAGGTTACAAAAATCAGGGGTACAGTAAAAGATGCTGTTACCGGTGAATCGCTGCCCTTTGTCAGTATTACATTAATGGGAACAACAGCAGGCACAGTATCTGATTATAATGGGGCATATTTTCTTGAAAGCCGCCTGTTGGCCGATAGTATCATGGTATCATTTATTGGATATAAAACACGAACGATCGGCATTCGCAAAAATATTTTTCAAACTATTGATATTACGCTTGAGCCCGATTTTATCCAGATGGACGAAGTCGTTATTGTTCCCGGCGAAAATCCGGCCCATCGTATTTTGCGCAATATCATTAAAAATAAAGAACGTAACGACCCGCGAAATATTCCCGGATTTCAATGTGAAGTATATACCAAAATACAGGTTGATCTCAATAATGTAGATGATAAATTCCGAAACCGTAAAATGTTTAAACAATTTCAGTTTGTTTTTGAGAATATTGATACAAATACCATTACCGGAAAGGCCTATCTTCCCCTGATGCTTGCCGAGAACCTGTCTGATTTTTATTATCAGAAAGAACCCCGGAAACAACGTGAAGTAATTAAGGCATCGCAGATCAGCGGTATTAAAAATCAAAGTATTTCACAATTTGCCGGCCGGATGAGTGTTACATTTAATATTTACGATAATTTCATGACATTGTATGAGTCGGGATTTGTTAGCCCGATTTCTGACGCAGGTCTTGCTTATTATAAATATTACCTGATTGATAGTGCTGATATTGACGGCCATTGGTGTTATCAGATATCCTTCAAGCCCCAGCGCAAGCAGGAGCGTACCTTTTTTGGTGATTTTTGGGTGGCCGATGAGGTATGGGCTGTGAAAAAAATGCAGATGCGTCTGGCTAAAGATGCTAACCTGAATTACATCAATGAGCTGGCTGCTAATTTTAGTTTTTCAACCTTTAACGATTCTCTATGGTTTCTTGATTTTGAAGAATTGCTGGTTGATTTTAATATTACAGAAACACAAAAAATTAAAGGTTTTTTTGGCCGGAAAACATCCTATTACAGAAAATATATTTTTAATCTTCCGCTTTCGGAAAAAATTGAAGAGCAAAAAAATTATGTAGTATTAGCCGACAGCGCCCTCAACAACGACCCGCAGTATTGGGATACGGTACGACCGGTTAGCTTAACCGATAAAGAAGCCCGTATTTACGCAACTGTTGACAGTATAAAAAAAGTACCTCTCTATAAAACCGCTGAGGATTTTGTTTATCTGTTAACTAATTATCACTTTATCATTGGACCCTGGGAGATTGGCCCTTATTATACGCTGTATAGTTTTAATGAAATTGAAGGCAACCGTTTTAAGCTGGGCGGAAGGACAGCCAACAGTGTCAGTACAAAGTTTATGTTTACCGGGCATGTTGCTTATGGTATGAAAGACGAAAAAATCAAATATGGCGCCGGGGGTTTATATATGTTTTCGAAAAATCCCCGGATTGCGCTTAATGTCTCGTATCGTAATGATATGGAGCAGTTAGGCCAGAGTATTAACGCTTTTCGCACCGATAACCTTATTGCTTCGGTGTTCAGACGCAATCCTGATAACAAGCTTACGCTGACTCAAAATTTTACCACTGCTTTCGAACGTGAATGGTACCAGGGATTTGCTCATACATTATATCTCACTCATAAACGGATTTATCCGACCTATTTCATCCCGTTCTACCGGTTAACCGATGGACAGATTAATAATGTATCCCGTATCATTTGTTCCGAAATAATGATACAAACACATTATGCCTATGATGAAATATTTGTGATGGGTGAGTTTGAGCGTCGCACGCTGGGAACTAAATACCCTGTGATTGATTTATATTTAACAGCCGGCATAAAAGATTTGGCGCTCAGTCAATATGAATATTATAAGACCAACCTTCGTATATCGCATTTTTTTAATACCAATCCGTTTGGCTTTTTTAAATATACTGTTGATGCGGGACGGATATTTGGACATCTGCCTTTCCCTTTGCTTGAGTTGCACAGAGGTAACGAAACCTACGCTTATGACTATTATGCATTCAATATGATGAATTATTACGAGTTTGTCAGCGATCAGTGGGTTAGTATTTGGGGCGAACAGCACTTGCAGGGTTTTTTCCTGAATCATATTCCTCTTTTGCGAAAGTTGCGCTGGCGAGAAGTTGTATCTGCAAAAGGACTGATTGGTTCGCTTAATGATAGAAACCGCGATAAGTTGTTATTCCCGCCCGGGCTCGGCGATGTGACACAACCTTATGGCGAAGCCAGCGTTGGCATCGAGAATATTTTTAAATTTTTCAGGTTCGATGCCGTCTGGCGCTTAACACATCTTGATCATCCCAATATTCAGATATTTGGACTTAGAGCTAAATTACAGGTTATTTTTTAATATGTTTTTTTAGTTTCTGGAATCCTTTAACTACCGGGTTAAATGTAAATCAACTAGCGCAGTAGGATATGGCAACTTTTTCGCTATTTTTGAGGTCTTAAATTAAGTTATGCGTTTACGCACCGAGGATGTAGTTAAAAAATACCGGTCACGCACGGTTGTAAAAAGCGTTTCCATTGAAGTAGGGCAAGGTGAGATCGTTGGCTTGCTGGGACCGAATGGCGCCGGTAAAACAACTACCTTTTATATGATTGTAGGACAGATTGCGCCTAATTCAGGTAAAATCTTTCTCGATAATAAAGACATTACCTATGAGCCCATGTACAGGCGTGCTAAACTCGGTATCGGATATTTGCCCCAGGAAGCATCGGTGTTTCGTAAAATGACTGTTGAAGATAATCTGCGCGCCGTACTTGAGATGTCATCCATACCTTGTAACGAACAGGATAACCGGGTTGAGCAATTGCTGGATGAATTTGGCTTAAACCGGGTCCGTAAAAGTTTAGGAATACAGCTTTCGGGCGGTGAACGCCGGCGAACAGAGATAGCACGCGCATTGGCGCTGAATCCAAGTTTTATCTTGCTCGACGAGCCGTTTGCAGGTGTTGACCCTATTGCTGTTGAAGATATCCAGGCCATTGTGGCTAAACTCCGGTCTAAGGATATCGGTATTTTAATTACCGATCATAATGTTCATGAAACATTATCTATTACCGACCGCGCTTATCTGCTTTTCGAAGGTAATATTCTTAAATCGGGTACCGCTCAGGAACTGGCAAACGATGAGCAGGTGCGTAAAGTGTACCTTGGTAAATCATTTGAACTGAGAGATTATTCACCCATTAATGTGAAATAGGTCATGACGGTTACTAAATTGAGTGAGCAGGAACTTATCCGCAGGGAATCGTTGCAGCGTCTTAGGGATTTAGGGATTAATGCTTTTCCGCAGCAGGAATTTCCTGTTTCAACAACGTCGCGGCAGATTATTTCTGGTTTCTCGCCGGAAAAAGAAGGTTTTAAAGAGGTTGCCATTGCCGGACGGATTATGAGCCGCCGGATTATGGGCGCTGCGTCTTTTGCCGAACTGCAGGATCACGAGGGTAGAATTCAGTTATATCTTAACCGAGATACCTTATGTCCTGGTGAGGATAAAACTATGTATAACGAAGTGTTTAAAAAACTTCTTGATATTGGTGATATCATTGGTGTTAATGGTGATGTTTTTGTTACGAAGATGGGGGAGATATCCATTGAGGTAAAAAAAATGACCATCCTCGCCAAATCGTTACGTCCTTTGCCAATCGTTAAGGAGAAGGACGGTCAGTTTTTTGATGCGGTTACCGATCCTGAATTGCGATACAGGCAACGGTATGTTGATCTGATCGTTAATCCGGGCGTGAAAGATGTGTTTATAAACCGCACTAAAATTATGCATTCGATGCGTGAGTTTTTCAATCGCTTTGGTTATCTTGAAGTGGAGACACCTATTCTTCAGCCAATACCCGGCGGAGCGGCTGCCAAGCCGTTTATTACTCATCATAATGCGCTCGACATCCCGTTATATCTGCGTATTGCCAATGAACTCTATCTTAAACGATTAATTGTTGGTGGATTTAATGGAGTATATGAATTTGCAAAAGATTTCCGGAACGAGGGAATGGATCGTACACATAACCCGGAGTTCACAGTGATGGAGATTTATGTGGCCTATAAAGATTATTTATGGATGATGCAGTTCACCGAGAATATGCTGGCCAGGGTTGCCTTTGATTTACATGGTACAACAGTAGTGAAGGTAGGTGATGAGACCATTGATTTTAAACCACCATACCCTCGCATCACGATGTACGAGGCCATCAAACGATATTCGAGCATAGAGGTTTCGGAAATGGACGAACAGGGCTTGCGCGATGTATGTCAAAAATTAAATATAACCGTTGATCCGGCTATGGGAAAAGGCAAGCTGATTGATCAGATTTTTGGTAATGTATGTGAAAAGCATTTTATTCAGCCAACTTTTATTATTGATTATCCGGTTGAAATGTCTCCGTTGTGCAAGAAACACCGGAGTAATCCACAACTCACCGAACGTTTTGAACTGATTGTTAACGGCCATGAGCTTTGTAATGCTTATACAGAATTAAACGATCCGGTAGATCAGCTTGAACGCTTTCAGGAGCAACTCCGGTTATCAGAGAAAGGGGATGATGAGGCCATGTTCATTGATATGGATTTTGTCCGATCCCTTGAATATGGTATGCCTCCCACTTCCGGCATGGGTATTGGTATTGACCGCCTGACGATGTTGATGACTAATCAGTCAAGTATACAAGATGTCCTTTTCTTTCCGCAGATGAAGCCCGAGAATCCTCCTGCGGCTGAAAACAGTGAAGAGTTTTCGGCTATGGGTATTCCTGAGCAATGGATTACTGTTTTGCGTGATATGGGTTATTCATCTGCCGCGGCTCTCAGGGAGATTAAACCCGGTAAACTGCATAATGATATTTGTGGATTTAATAAAAAGAATAAACTCGGATTGGCCAATCCTTCACCCGATGACGTGAAGCAGTGGCTGACTGTGTAACCGGTAATTGCGATAACCTGTAAATTATGGCGCGTTTAATCCCTAATCCTTTACGTGTTTACCACAAACGGCGGGTCGAGCGACGCAGAGCCGAAATGCGCGCTATCGCTGTTATTGGTAGTGGAAGCTGGGGAACTGCCCTGGTAAAAATATTATCTCAAAATGCCACAGGCATTAACTGGTACCTGCGTAATGCCAGAGATGCTGATTATATCCGGAAAAATAAACATAATCCAAGGTATCTTACTTATCTTACACTGGATACTCGAAAAATTCATTTTTATAATGATATTCATGATACAATTCGTGATTCATATATCATATTCTTTGCTATCCCTTCGGCTTATCTTAAGGAGCAGGTTTTAGATAAAGGCATTGATTTTTCGGGGAAAATTATAGTGTCTGCAATCAAAGGCATGATCCCGGAAGAGAATTTAACGATCTCGGAGTTTTTTAATCAGCGTTGCAATGTGCTATACCGTAATCTCGCTGTCTTGTCGGGGCCCTGCCATGCCGAGGAGATCGCTCAGGAAAAATTATCGTATTTAACTATTGCCAGTCGTCGTGAAAGTCGCCTTAGCCGTCTTAACCGTCTCATCGAATGTAGATTTGTACGTACCAGTATTTCTTATGATATTAAAGGGATTGAGTATGCAGCTATCTTAAAGAATATTCTTTCTATTGGTGCCGGAATTTGTCATGGACTTGGATATGGTGATAATTTTCAGGCCGTTTTTGTTTCCAATGCGTTGTCGGAAATGCAATCCTTCCTGGATAGAATACGAAATGTACCCCGGCATATCGGGCACTCGGCATATCTTGGCGATTTGCTGGTTACCTGCTACTCACAGTATAGCCGTAATCGCACTCTGGGAACTATGATTGGCAAGGGATATACAGTTAAGCAGGCCTTGCTTGACATGAATATGGTTGCCGAGGGTTATAATGCTTGCCGGTGTATTCACGAGCTTAAAAAAGAAATGAAAACGGTTCATACACCCGTGATAGATACTGTATATGAAATTCTTTTTAACCGCAAATCACCTGCCGATGCAATGGCCCGGCTCAGTGAAAAATTTCGTTAAACGAAAATTAATTTAGAAGATAAATGGGATAAATAGCCGGGTCTGATTAATATATATTCTATAAGTTGCGCCAAATCGTTTGGTCATCTCTTTCTCTTTAATCCGGCAGGTAATATACAGAGCTATGCTGTTAATGATTACAAGAATAATATTAAACAGATCATCCGGTGCTTTCAGATAAATTCCCAGTCCAAAATAAAGCAGCGAGGCATACATCGGGTGGCGGATATATTCGAAAAGGCCTGTGGTTACAAGCTGGGTAGTGTTTTCAAAATTGCCCTGGGGCCGGCCTCTTAAAATAATCTGCATGCTTCCGTACAGGGCAAAGAAAGCAGAAATGAGGAAGAGAAGCCACGACAAAATCTGCAAGGGCGCGAATGCATTGACAAACCAGTTTTGATGATTATGCATCAAAAGGAGCAGAATGCTTTCGAAAGAAATAAAGCGGGGTATCCCATGATATCTCCTTTCTTTTAATGACGCAAACCAGGTAAAAAGGATTATTCCTACTGTTGCAACGAGGATAATTAATAATTGGTTCTGACTAAACATTTCATTCGTTTTTTAAGGGTGTAACAATTCCACCAAGCGTAATTTTTATTTCACGTTTATCAGGATTGCCGCCATAATAAATTTCGCCTTGCAACGTGGCATTAGCCGTTAAGCTTTTTGTGGCAATCACATATATTTTTGATTCTATACTGCTCATCATGTCGGCTTCATCTGCTATTAGGGCATTTCCGTCAAATGTACTTCCGGCCACTGCAGACACTTTGACAGCTTTTACCGTACCTTTTAATACCAGACGCCCACCGGAACTAAGGTCTGCTGAAACCGACCTGCAATTTAAATTTACATAAGCGCTGCTGCCCGAGTTGGCTGTCAGGTTTATTACTTCACCGGTAAGCGCCGAGTCACTATAAACTTCTGCTCCATTATGAACGGCAATGGAAACTATCTGTGTATAGTTTATCACAAGGTAGGCCCTCCGTTTATTATTTAGGTCAATCTTTGTGCGGACTTTTAATACCGAGCCCTCCAGAGTTACTTTTACATCTTTTTCAGTCAGTTCATTCAGCCGTTTGATCTGGTATGATTCAGTACCATTTTTAACCAGTTCCGCCTGAACATCACCGTAAAATTCAATACGGCTGAACGTCCCGGTTGGTTTAACTTCGAAGGGTTGTGCGCAGCAAAATGCACATAATCCTGCCCAAAAGAATATTATTGCTTGTATTGTCATGGTATTTGTATTTATGGTTTTTTGCAAAAATACAAATCTCAATATGGATATTTTTGTAAACACAAAAAATATTCGTCTTTCAGGCATTTATTATTTTCACGGAAGCGCTTACATTACTTCTGTCAGGCAAACGAATAGTTTATTGGCTTTTTCAAAAAACATAATTTTATTTTCGCGTGAGAGCCAGCCCAAGGCCAGATATAATTCCTTGTCGGCCAGTTCGGCTCTTCGTTTCAGCGTAGTGACAGGCATTTCGGGTTGTTCGCTTAATAATGTCCATATACGCCCGGCATTGTTTCCAATTTCATTTTTGTACATCATTTTGTCCTCCATATTAAATTAATCAGTGATAAAAGTAAGTAGTGGTTTTGGTGAATGCAAGAAAAAAACGAATCTGTGCATATAATTTAATATATCCTTAAAATAATGGTAAAACAGCGGGCCGTTTTTGGTACAAAGAAGAAAAAAATGGTATTCGTTAATCGAAGAGATTAATAATTTCCTGCTCACTGAAGTTAAGAAACGGATTTTTATTATTAATCAGGGATGATGCCAGCACTTGTTTTTCGTTCTGAAGCTGTATGATTTTTTCTTCAATGCTGTTTTTGGTAATAAATTTATAGGCAAGGATGTTATTTACTTGTCCGATGCGGTGTGTACGGTTAATGGCCTGACTCTCAACGGCCGGATTCCACCATGGATCAAGAATGAAAACATAATCGGCCGATGTGAGGTTTAATCCCACACCACCTGCTCTGATGGAGATCAGGAAGATACGGTTGTCGGGATTATTCTGAAAATTTTCAATGATTATTTTCCGTTTATTTTCGGCTGGGCGAGTGTCGCAGATTAATCGTGATTGTATTT
>CAZRNJ010000066.1:0-10522 GCA_964601385.1 uncultured Bacteroidales bacterium
AAAATACACAGGTACCGAATATGCCGGTTATATTTATCTCTTCCGTTAATAGCAGTTTATCTAAGACACAACGGAAGAAATTATGAAGGATTTAACAACAGGCAAGGAATACAGGAATATTTTGTTGTTTTCTTTACCCATGATGGCTGGCCAGTTGCTTCAGCAGTTTTATAATGTTATTGACAGTATTATAGTTGGTCATTTCCTCGGTAAGCAGGCGCTGGCTGCAGTTGGCTCATCTTTTCCCCTGATCTTTGGACTGATCTCTTTTATGATTGGGATTGTTACCGGTACTACTATTATTATTGCGCAGTTTTATGGCGCAAAGGATATGTCCAATCTTAAACGGACAATTGATACCATGTATGTATCGGTTTTTATTTTTTCATTATGTATTACTGCCACAGGTATTTTGCTGAGCCGGTATATTTTCGGATGGATCAATTTGCCGGCAGAACTTATCCCTGATGCACGTACTTATTTTCTTGTTTTTATCTGCGGCATTCCGTTGATGTTTGGTTTTAATGGCACTAATGCAGTGTTACGCGGATTGGGCGATTCAAAAACGCCGTTGTATTTTGTTGTGCTTACAACAGTGCTTAATGCAATACTGGATATTATTTTTATCCGGTTGCTGAAAATGGGTATCGCCGGTGTTTCGCTGGCTACTGTTATTGCACAGGGCGCCGGGTTCGGTTATTCAATGTATTATCTTAACCGTAAACATAACGTGTTTCGCTTTTTACTCCGTTCAGTTGATTTTAGTTTTGATATCCTTCGGAAAAGTTTACGAATCGGTATTCCTTCGGGTATACACCAGACATCTGTTGCGTTAAGTATGATATTTTTACTCTCTATTGTCAATGGCTTTGGTACCAATGTTATTGCTGCATATTCCGTCGGTTCACGGCTGATTGCTTTGGCCGGTATGCCTGCTATGGTTTTGGGCACTGCATTGTCAACTTTCACCGGACAAAATATTGGCGCTAATATGTTGTCCCGTGTACGACGCGGGTTCTATTCTACTCTGCTGATGGGCACAATGGCAATGGTATTGCTTGCGCTGATTATGGGATTGTTTAATCGCCAGTTATTTATGGCGTTTACCTCCGATCAGGCAGTAATTGAGACCGGAGGTCAGTTTTTGTATATCAACTGCTGGTTTTTAGTTATCTTCTCGTCTATGTTTATTCTCAATGGCGTTATGCAGGGAGCTGGTGATACTTTGATGCCAATGATCTTTAATATCTTCTCTATGTGGTTGATCCGTATCCCTTCGGCATTCTTCTTTTCTGCTAACTGGGGCTATGCGGCTATCTGGTGGTCGTACCCTATCTCATGGACCAGCGGTATGCTGCTTTCTTATGTGTATTACCTTACAGGACGATGGAAAAAGAATGCTATAGTGAAACACACAATAACAGCAACTGCCGAAGGAGTTTAATAACAACAAGGGAATTATTCATTGTGTCGGAGTTTTAATTATTGCATTTTATATATTTTCCCTGCTATTATTATCTTTGTAAAAAAATGCACCATGTTGATTTCAATGACCGGTTTTGGCAAAAAGCAAGTTATCCTTGAGTCAGGTAAATTTATAATAACAATTAAGACGCTCAATAGCAAGCAGACCGATATTTATACACGTCTGCCACAGTGCCTGAAGGATTATGATATCGAGCTGCGCGGTATGCTGATTGAACAACTGGTTAGAGGGAAAATTGATTTAACAATTGAGCGCGAGCAGAACATCGAACAGCCGGCAAATATTTTAAACGTTCCTTTGATTGAAAATTATTATACGCAGTTACAACAATTGGCTACACAGTATAATGTGCAACCATCGGCTGAACTGTTAACCTCCGTACTCCGGTTGCCCGATACAATTCGCACAGACAAGGAGGAGATTGGAACTGCCGATTTTCACCGTATCCGTTCTGGTGTAACAGATGCTATTCATGATGTTATTGCATTCAGAAAAAAAGAAGGTGCAGCTCTTGAACATGATATCCGTGAGAAAATTGCTACTATACATATGTTGCTGAAAGAGATTGATCCGTATGAGAAGCAGCGTACTGATAGTATTCGCAATCGTATTACAAAGCAGATGTTAGAGGGCACTCAGGGTAACGGGTTTGATAAGGACCGCTTTGAACAGGAAATGATTTACTTCCTTGAAAAAATGGATATAACCGAAGAAAAAGTCCGGCTGGCAAGTCATTGCAGTTATTTTACCGAAACACTCGATGCTGATTCAGGAGCCGGAAAGAAACTCGGCTTTATTGCGCAGGAAATGACGCGTGAAATTAATACAATCGGTTCTAAAGCTAATGATTTTAATATTCAATGCCTGGTGGTGCAAATGAAGGACGAGGTGGAAAAAGTGAAGGAGCAACTAATGAATATATTGTAATTGAATTATGGGTAAAGCAATTATTCTATCTGCTCCCTCGGGCGCAGGGAAAACAACGATTGTAAAAGCGCTGATTAAAAGGATTCCTTCACTCGAGTTTTCGGTATCGGCAACTACTCGCTCCATGCGGCCTGGTGAAGTACATGGCAGGGATTATTTTTTTCTTACCGAAGAGGAGTTCCGTCAGAAAATTTCGAATGGCAATTTTGTCGAGTACGAAGAAGTGTATAAAGGATTATTTTACGGAACGCTTAAAGAGGAAGTAGAACGGATTTGGGCAAAAGGCAATCATGTGATTTTTGATGTTGATGTTAAAGGCGGTGTTAATCTTAAAAGAAAAATCGGCAACGCAGCATTGCTTTTTTATATTATGCCCCCGTCTGTTGAGGCGTTGGAGCAACGGCTCAGAGCAAGAGCTACGGATGATGAAGAAACAATACGGTTTCGTATTGCAAGAGCAAGGGAAGAATTGGATTATGCATCGCAATTTGATGTCAGGATTATTAATGATATTCTTGACAATGCCATTGAGAATACGTATAATAAAGTGATGCAGTTTATCAGTGAATAGGTGAGTTATTATTCCCTATTATTGTATTCATATTATTTGCTGTTAAATAAATGATGCTGATTAATATACAAATGATTACAAATGAAAACCGGCTTATATTTCGGATCTTTTAATCCTGTTCATATCGGACATATGGCCATCGCTAATTACATGGTTGAATTTACCGGCCTGGATGAGGTTTGGTTTGTAATCAGTCCTCATAATCCGTTAAAGAAAAAAGAGTCGCTTCTGGCCGATCATTTCCGCCTCGATATGGTTGAGATGGCTATTGCCGGTGATGAGCGCCTGCGTTGTTGTGATATCGAACTGCACATGCCCCGGCCTTCATATACTGTTGATACGCTTACCTACCTCAGGGAACGTTATCCGCGAAACGAACTGGCTCTGATTATGGGAGCTGACGGATTATCTACTTTTCATAAATGGAAAAATTATGAATTGATCGAAAAAAATGTTCCCCGATTTGTTTATCCGCGTGCCGGTATCCCGGCCGGAGAGGTTAAGAAACACAAGAATATTTTTTATGCCGAAGATGCCCCGCTTATACAACTTTCATCGAGTTGGATACGCGAAGGAATTAAGCGTAAGCACGATTTGCGTCATTTCTTGCCGGGGCCTGTGCATGAATATATCAAAACGATGCAGTTTTACCGTTAATCTATGCGCCGGAAAAAGAATCTGCCGCTGCTCTCCGGCCTCGAAATTCTTGATATCGGCGCCGAAGGCCGTTCTATTGCCCGGTATGATGGTATGGTGGTATTTGTACCCGGACTTATTCCGGGCGATATTGCTGATGTACAGGTAATCCGTAAAAGGAAAAATTATCTCGAGGCGCGTGTTGTTGCTGTTGTGAAGGAATCGGAGCTTCGCGTTAAGCCCTTCTGTAAACATTTTGGTGTTTGCGGAGGATGCAAATGGCAGCATCTCAGATATGAATACCAGTTACAGTATAAACATCAGCAGGTGCGCGACCAGCTTCAACGGATTGGCAAAGTGGCTATTCCCACCGTGAGGCCGGTTTTACCTTCGCCTGAAGTACAGAAATACCGGAATAAACTTGAATTTACTTTTTCGAGCCGGCGGTGGCTCACCCCTGATCAGATGCAGGAAGTACTGGCCGGTGAAAACCCAGGTCTTGGTTTTCATATCGAGGGACGCTTTGATAAAGTACTCGATATTGAAACGTGTTACCTGCAGCCCGAGCCGTCTAATAGTATCCGCAATGCCGTTCGCCGGTTTGCGCTTGAGCAGGGTATATCTTTTTTCGACTTGAGAAATCAGCAGGGTTTTTTGCGTACATTGATCATCCGGACATCATCAACAGGAGAGGTAATGGTTATTGTTGTTTTTTTCTATGATGATCCGGACCTCCGTTGTAAAATACTTGATTTTATTTCTGCAAGTTTTTTACAGGTAACTTCATTGTTTTATGTTATTAATCCCAAAGGGAATGATTCGATTGCCGATCTTCGTTTGATCTGTTATAAGGGCAATGGATATCTTACCGAGAAGATTGGAGATATCATATTTCAGGCAGGACCATTATCATTTCTTCAGGTAAATGTTCGGCAGGCAGAAGTAATGTATAACCAGGTGGCTGTATTTGCTGCTCTCCGGGGCGATGAGATTGTTTATGACTTGTACACCGGCATTGGTACTATTGCCAATTATATTGCGAAAAACGCACGCAAAGTTATCGGAATTGAATTTATTGATGAGGCGGTGAATTTTGCGCAGCGCAACTCGGTTATTAATGCAATTGATAATACGTCTTTTTTTTCGGGTGATATACAAAATATTTTTACTGTAGATTTTTATGAAAAACATGGCCAGCCTGATATTGTTATTACTGATCCTCCGCGTGCCGGAATGCACGAAAAAGTTGTTCGGCTGCTGCTTGAAGCTATGCCCCGCCGTATTGTTTATGTAAGTTGTAATCCTGCTACTCAAGCCCGCGATATTCTTCTTTTATCATCAAAATATCATGTTACAGCAGTGCAACCCGTTGATATGTTTCCGCATACCTTTCATATTGAATGTATTGTTTTACTGGAACTGAATAATACTGATGTTATTTCGACTAAGTAATAATCCCCGGTAAGTGACAGAAAGATTGTTTATGTCTATTTTTCGCTTTAGTTGAAAATTTAGTATTTATCACAGACCTCTGTGGTGATTATATTAAACTTTTTTAATTTAGTAAAAATTTTATCAATGCAACCGGCCAAGCGTTCTAAATCATCAGTTCATAGATTAAAAAGATCGGATAGCGGCAAGCGTGATTCTCAATCATTGGTTTTGCTCTGTGGGGTTGTTGGTCTGGTTACGTTTATAGTTTTTTATCCTACGTTGCTAAATGATTTTGTGAATTGGGATGATATTGTTTATGTTATGAATAATAACATGATCAAAAATCTTTCCTTCTCAAATTTTCGGGCCATTTTCAGTACTTTTTATATGGGCAATTATCATCCTCTGCCCCTGCTTAGTTTTGCTGCCGATTTTCATATCGCAGGCCTCTCTCCTTATATTTATCATTTACATAACCTGTTGCTTCATATTGCTAATTCATTATTGGTTTTTTGGTTTGTATATAAACTGTTCCCGGTAATGAATCTCGCGTTTCTGGTCGCGCTGCTTTTTGGCGTCCATCCCATGCATGTCGAGTCCATCGCATGGATTTCTGAACGGAAAGATTTGCTCTATACATTCTATTTTTTTGCTGCCGGGATCGGATATCTGTATTACCTTGGAAAAAAACAGATCAGGTATTATTTCGCAGCACTGTTGTTATTTGTTCTTTCGTTGCTTTCAAAGGCACAGGCCGTTACGTTTCCTCTGGTGCTGGTAATTACCGATTTGTTGCACGAACGGAAAGCGGATAAACAAATGATTATTGAGAAAATTCCTTTTTTTGTTTTATCGGTTGTCTTTGGTGTAATTGCGATTTATGCCCAGGAGCACGATAAATCAATTAGTTCTGTTGATTTGGCCGGTATGGATAGTTTCTTTTATGGATCGTATGGATTAGTCCTTTATCTCTTTAAATTTTTTATTCCTGCGCAGCTTTGCTGCTTGTACGAATATCCTTTTACACAAATTGGATTCACCCCCTGGTATGTTTATGTTAGCCCTTTGGCACTGGTGTTACTTCTTTATGCTGTTTTTGATTATCGCCGGAAATATGCTTATGTTTCGTATGGGTTATTGTTTTTCTTTTTTACAATTTTCCCTGTGTTGCAGTATTTGCCGGTGGGACAGGCCTTTATGGCTGAACGGTACAGTTATATTCCGTTTGTTGGTTTGTTTATCATTCTATCCCGTTTGTACCTTGATCATAAACGGCGGCCGGGTATTTACGGAATGCTTACTCCTGCTTTGTATTGCTGGATTATAGTATTATGCCTTGTATCATTTAATCGTACCAAGGTCTGGAAAAATAGTATTACGCTGTGGTCAGATGTAATCAAAAAATATCCCCGCTCTGTTACTGCTTACGTAAATCGCGGCTTTATCTATAATAATGATACCCGTGAATATTTAAAGGCCATGGATGATTGCAATATAGGGCTCGCCATTGATTCTACTGAGGGCAAGCTTTATTATAACCGTGCCATATCAAATAAATACCTTAGTCGCTTTGACCATGCTGTTGCTGATTTTGAGCGGGCATTGCGCTATTCAAAAGGGGGATATGATCTTTTTATGGACAGAGGTATTATGTACACCGAGTTTATGCAGCAATACGACTCTGGCATCGCCGATTTCAGGCGTGTTCTGGCAATTGATCCAGAGCATAAGGATGCTGCTTATAATATTGCAGTATCGTATTATAAGAAGGCAAATTATGATAGTGCACTGATATATTGTGAAAAATCAACCCGTCTGGATCCTCAATTTGGCAAAGCTCATCTTCTGCTCTCTCTGTTATATACAGGAATGAAGGATTACCGGTTAGGGCTTACTCATGCGCTTGAGGCGCAGAAACAGGGAGAAACCATTGATCGTAAACTGATGCTTTTTTTACAGGATAAGGCGGCTAACCCATGAAAAGTATATTGATTATTTTATGCTGTGTCGGGCTGTATTCAACTTTAGTTACCGGGCAGTGCCGGATTGGTGGCGTTTATCTCGACTCGCTCGAATATCATCATCCTGAGCGTAAACAGATTGATGAGGCCATTAATAATTACCGGATGGCTTTAATCAATTATGGCGAGAGTTTAAACATGGAGCTGAAGGTGATTAATAAGGAATATATCTCGAACCTAAGCTGCACTCCTGCCGTAAAACAAAAGTTTGAGGCAGAGCTGCAGAAAGTATCCGGACAGCTCGATGAATTTGAAAAGAAAGTTAAGTCAGTTTTTTATCGCTTCCAGAAGGAATATAAAACTTTTGTACGTGTCGAGATTGACGAAGCAATAGCGGCTGTGGCGATAGAAAAGGAACTGGATTATGTGGTTGATATCAAGGGATTGTTATTCGGCCCTAAACCGGAAGACATCACCAATCGTGTAATTATTTACATGAAAAGTCGTTTTACTTTTGATGAGCGTATTGCCCGCATGGTTGAATTGCGCAAGTCAATGGAAAAAGAATTTTATTCATGGATTAACGAACCATAAGCTGTTTACGGTATTCATCCAGCGGGGTACATGAGCAAATAAGATTACGGTCGCCCCAGGCATCATTGACCCTGCTGGTGGCTGGCCAGAATTTTCGTTCTCTGAGCCATTCCACCGGATAAGCCGCCTGTTGCCGGGAATATTTATGGTTCCATTCATCGGCAGTAACCTCCTCGGCCGTATGCGGTGCATTTTTCAGAACATTATCTTCTTTGTCGGCTTGTGCTGTTTCTATGGCTTTTATTTCGTTATAAATATTAATCATGGCATCAATAAAACGGTCAAGTTCTTCTTTTGTCTCGCTTTCGGTTGGCTCTACCATTAATGTACCATGCACCGGAAACGACAGGGTAGGAGCGTGAAATCCATAGTCCATCAGCCGCTTGGCAATATCTGTTTCGGTTATCCCGGTATGTTTGAGGTGCCGGCAGTCCAATATCATTTCATGTGCTACGCGGCCTTGAACATTGGTGTATACGATAGGGTAGTATTCTTTTAGTCGTGCAGCGATATAGTTAGCGTTTAGTATTGCGTATTCTGATGATGTTCTGAGCCCGTCACCGCCCGCCATCATGCAATATCCGTATGAGATGGGAAGTATATTTGCACTGCCATAGGGCGCTGCCGAAACAGCGCTGATGCCATTTTTGCCCCCTGTGGCTATCATGGGGTGTGTGGGAAGAAATTCCACCAAATGTTCGGCTACAACAATGGGCCCCATGCCCGGTCCTCCGCCGCCATGAGGTATGGCAAAGGTTTTATGCAGGTTGATATGGCATACATCGGCTCCGATAATTGATGGACTGGTGAGCCCAAGTTGTGCATTCATATTCGCTCCATCCATATATACTTGTCCTCCGTTTGCATGAACAAGCGCGGCCATGCTGCGTATATCCGGCTCAAATACTCCATGTGTTGAAGGGTAAGTAACCATGAATACAGCGAGGTTGGATGAATGCTCGTGTACCAATTGCTCAAATTTGTTTTTATCAATATTGCCCTTTTCATCGCACGGAACAACAATCACCTCCATGCCTGCGGCTACAGCGCTTGCAGGGTTTGTGCCGTGTGCCGATGCTGGTATCAGCGCTATGTTCCGGTGTTGTTGGTTTTTCGATTGGTGATATTTGCGGATGACCATTAGCCCGGTGTATTCGCCGGCAGCGCCGGAATTGGGCTGGAACGATACCCCATCGAAGCCCGTGATGGCTTGAAGAAAACGGCCCAAATGAAAAATCAGTTCATAATAACCTTCGGCCTGATCGAGTGGCGCAAACGGATGAATTTGCGTAAAGCCGGATAGCGTGATGGGCATCATTTCCGCAGCAGCATTTAGTTTCATGGTGCATGAACCCAGCGGAATCATTCCATCGGCCAGTGAAAAATCTTTATGCTCAAGTCGCTTTATGTAACGCATCATCTCTGTCTCTGAATGATAAAGATTAAACACCGACTGTTGCATGAAAGGCGATTTACGCCTGTACCGGTTGTCAAGCGACAGAAAATCGGGAATCTCATTTAACGGAAGATATTTCTTTTTTGATGCGATGGCAAATACTTCAAGAATATGGTTGACATCGTTTGTTTCAGTGGTTTCATCAATACTGATTAATATATATTCGTTCCGGTATCCGAAATTTATTTTACGCTCAAGGGCTAGTTGCTGGATCAGGTTTAGTGATAACGGATCGGGGATATGTATTTTTAATGTATCAAAAAAGTTTTCATTCTCCTGATCGTATCCGAATTTTTTCAGGTACCACGACAGGGTTGAGGCAATTGAATGGATTTGCAGGCATATTGCTGATAATCCGCTGTGGCCATGGTATACGGCATACATACCGGCCAGTGTGGCTAAAAGGGCCTGTGCCGTGCAGATATTCGAGGTAGCGCGTTCACGTTTAATATGTTGTTCGCGTGTTTGTAATGACATGCGCAGTGCCAGTTTGTTCCGGCGATCAACGGTTACTCCAATAATACGTCCGGGCATATATCGCTTGCATTCATCAGTTGTGGCAAAATAGGCCGCATAAGGACCGCCAAAACCCATGGGAATACCAAATCGTTGTGATGAACCGAATACAATATCAGCTCCCCATTCGCCGGGTGGTACCAGCATGCATAGTGACAGCAGATCAGCGCCAATGGCTACACGCAGTTTATGTTCATGGGCGGTTTTAACAAAACCGCTGTAATCCCTGATTTTTCCATCAGCGCAGGGATATTGAAGAATTACTCCAAAAACAGATGAATCAAAGGTCAGATCTTCGAAATGCCCCGTTTTAATGGTAATTGCTAATGGCTGGCTGTGTGTGCGCAGCACATCGAGGGTTTGCGGAAAAATATTTTCATCAACAAGCAGAACCGATGCATTGGCTTTTTGCTGCTCTTTGGTGCGCATGGCAAACATCATGCTCATGGCCTCGGCTGACGCTGTTGATTCATCAAGCAATGAGGCATTGGCTACAGGCATTCCGGTAAGTTCTGTAACTACGGTTTGGAAATTAAGTAACGCCTCCAGTCGTCCCTGTGAGATCTCCGGCTGATAGGGTGTATACGAAGTGTACCAGGCGGGATTCTCAAGAATATTCCGTTGTATGACGGCTGGCATTAAAGTATCGTAATAGCCCATACCAATAAAGGTCTTGTAAATTTTATTTGCCGATGCCAGCTCATTAATGTGTAACAGATAGGATTCTTCGCTCATGGCCGAAGGGAGGTGTAGCGGATGATCCATACGGATATCTCGTGGTATGGTTTCATTAATCAGCTGTTCTATTGAACTGGCTCCTATAACCGACAACATTTCTTTTATCTGCGTTTCACGCGGACCGAGATGTCTCTTAATAAATGGAGTGGATGACATATTTTTCTGTATTTATTCTTGTAGATAAGGATTGGTTTGTTTTTCCT
>CAZRNJ010000067.1:0-10501 GCA_964601385.1 uncultured Bacteroidales bacterium
ATTGTGGTGGCACTGTTCCCAAATATTCGGATCAATCCGCTCGAACAGTTCCATCGCATCTTCGTTCCATGACCACCAGAGATTCATGGATATCTCACGCAGAGGCATGAGTTTCTCGGGCAGATTCGATTCAATGTTCAGAGGGTACCAGTGTGGTGTGTTTATAATTTTTTTTCTGATTTGTATGGTTTGTTCGGTTTGTGCTAAATGGATAAACTGGTTGCTCCGATTAGCTACTTTTTGTAATGCAATATTGTATGCCTCGTGGTAATACTTGATAAAATTAGACCAAAGCGTAAGTCCTGAAATAACATGTGCCAGATTACGTGCAGCGTCCGACTCCTCTTTGCTTAATTGTGAATGTTGTATGATGAAATTGGTTACTTCCTGTATAACTTCAGCATCGTTATCGTCGGTACGGTTTATGATGCGGACAGCCATTTTTGTGTCCTGTACCGATGACTGTACCCAAAGCCCAAAGCCGGCTAATGTTGTGGTGACTGTGGGGACATGAAACATAACGCTTTCTTGAGGTGTATAACCCCAGGGCTCGTAATAGGATGGAAAGGCCGAGACATCCATCCCTATCAGCAGGTCATAGTATGGCAGGTTAAAAAAGCCATCGTTACCGTTAAGATAGGCAGGGACATATATCACTTTTACTTTTTGTTCTTTCCGGTTGTACAGTCCTGCCTGATCTATTTTTCGTATAATGGTGTCGTAATCTACATCGTGCAGGTTATGGGTAAGACAGGTGGGCTGATAATGGGCATTCTGTTCTGGATCTAAAATTTCGCGGCGCGGGCCTTTCTGGTGTGCCGGGATAAGAATAAAAGCGACAATCTCTTTTTGCAATTTGTCTGATTCGTTAAGCTGTCGGAGTGTTTCAATAAAGATATCAATACCTTTGTTTTTAAACTCATACCTGCCGCTGATACAGCAGAACAGGGCATCTTTAGATACTTTATATCCGAAACAAAGTTCGGTGGCCTTTAACAGGTGCTCGCGGGCATGTTTGCGTTTACGATCAAACTCTTCGTTAGGTGGGATAAGCGAATTGTCAAAACCATTCGGGGTGATTACATCTACCGGTTTTTGGAGAAAATGTATACATTCATTTGCCGTTAGTCCGCTAACCGTTGTGAAGCAGTCAACCTCGTTTGCTGTTATCCGCTCGAGCGACTGTTTGGATACAACTCCAAATTCGCGCGCCACATCCGCAGGATTATATTGCTGCATCTCACGGTATAATGGACGGTTATTACCTGCTAAACAGCGACCCAATACCGTAGCATGGGTGGTAAATACCGTGGCAACCTGTGGCAGATACTGGTTAAGATATAGTGCGGTTGATCCGGTCATCCATTCGTGTACATGGGTAACTACCCGATCGGTTACACTGAGGTAAAACCGGGTATAGCTCTCAATTACTTTTGCTGCTGCAAAACCAAATAAAGCGGGCTCAATATAGTCCCATTGGCCTGAGATACTATCGAGGGAATAGGTTTCCCATAAATTAGCAAATATTTTATCTTTCTGACCAATAAAGGGAGTGAAGTCAACAATCAGGGCTATTGGGTTACTGGGTATATTCCATCTTCCGATACGGACACGCAGGCCCTCTTCGGCTAATTTTTCACGCCACGACCTGAATAGTTGTGTATCTTCTGTAAACTCCGGATTTTTTGCATCGCGCCATACATCCGGGCCAATCAGTAAATAGTTGTTTTTTAACTCTCGCACCATCGTATTGGCTTTCGACGCAATAACAGTGTGTATTCCGCCGACCTTGTTGCATACTTCCCAGCTTACTTCGAAGAGGTAATCCGGTTTCAATAATTCAGTTGTCATTTTTATTCTTTATTTAAGGGGTTACATTATAAAAATTTTAAGGGGAAAAATATAAAATTTTTCCCCTCAAAACAAATCATCTGATAAAACTATCAGCTATCTCCCAATTATTAGATCAAAGGGGTGATAGTTGGTTTTACAGCCTTTTTTACAGCTTTCTTTTTCGGAGCTGCCTTTTTCTTTTTCGGGGCAGCTTTTTTCTTTTTCGGGGCAGCTTTTTTCTTAACTACCTTTTTTGCAGCTTTTTTTGCTGGCTTTTTAGCTTTAGCTTTCTTAGCTGTAGCTTTCTTTGTGCCTTTCTTGGCACTCTTCTTGGACGTCGCTTTTTTCGCCATAGTTGTTGTGGTTTTGGTTATTAAATTGTGATTATTAAAAGAAGATTTTTTGTCTACTTCAATGAAAAAATCGCTTAATACATTCATGTAATTAATGAAGGCCTGGTAGGGTGATTCATAGGGGCTCCCCTGATGTCCGTCATGGAAAAACCGTGTGCTCATATAGAAAAAATGATCGCAGGATTGCAGGTATTTCCAGTCCTTCTGCAACTTGCGGTCACTGATGTGTTTTACCTTTTCGGAATGAGAAAAAAGTTTATTAAAGGCATCCTTCTGTAGTTCGTTGCCTAACCATGTGCTCAGGTCTTTTTCTGCATCAGCCCAGGATACGGCATGCGGTATATCCAATGCTGCTACCGGTTGAAGCCGCGAACTAACCTCGTTGCCCGTACTAAACTGCATTTTCGACTTAATCACCTGCTTAGGTAATGCTTTTAAAAAATGAAATATACCGGAATCGTGGCTGTGGATATTGCCGAAAATATCATAATCAACAAAAATATTTACATTCTCTTCTTTCTTATTCAATGATGATATCCATTGTACATATTTCTCAGCAGTTAGCGGATATTCAGACCAGCTACGGTTTCCGAAACGGAATGACAGATCATCCGATAACTGGTAATTGCGCAAAAGAATGCGTTGCCGCGGGTTCATGATATTGTAATAAAGGTAATTGGGGCTCTTCCATCCGAGAATTTGCTTGGCCCCTTCGATTAAAACCGTATTGTATCCCAATTCTGCTACTGCTTCGCCAATAGAGTTTGAATAAATCAGCGCTGTATTGGCAAATACTTTGGGTTTTTTCTGGAAATACTGTACAATCAGTCGCTCATGTTCTTTTACCTGCTGCATAAATTCTTGTTTATTATGCAGTGAAATGAGTGAATGGGTATTGGGTTCGGCTGTAAATTCAACAACTCCGGTAGCGGCTAATTTTTGGAAACTCTCCAGTGCATCCGGTGCATATAATTCAAATAAATCGAGTACTTGTCCTGAAATGCTAAAGGTTATTTTGAACTGCGATCCATACTCTTTTATCAAATCAAGAAGTATTTTATTTGCCGGAATATATGACCGGTCAACAGCTTTGCGGATCAGAGATTCATTGGTATAGTCATCATAATAATAGTGATCTGTTCCAATATCGAAGAAACGATATTTTCTTAACCGTAGCGGTTTATGAACCTGGAAATATAAACTAACAGATCTCATGCTTTGCAAAGGTAATTAATTTCTATTAAGTTCGTTATATATTTTATAAATTGCTTTCGCAGAATTTTCCCATTTGAGATTTTCAACCTCGATTTTTCCATAGAGTTTAAACATCCGGGATATTGCATCATAGTTTAAGATTCCGTAAATAGCATCAGCCATAGCATCAATATCCCAGAAGTTAACTTTGAATGCATGTTTAAGTATTTCTGATACGCCCGATTGATGTGAAATAATTACAGGAACATTTGATTGCATCGCTTCGAGCGGCGATATCCCGAAGGGTTCGGATACTGATGGCATAACATACAGATCACTGATTGCAAACATATGGTTAACATCATCTCCTTTCAGGAAACCGGTAAAATGAAACCGGTCACTGATTCCTAAACGTGCAACGCGTGTGATCATCCTGTTCATCATATCCCCGCTGCCGGCCATTACAAATCGTACATTCTTCATCCGTTTCAACACTTTGTGGGCTGCTTCAATAAAATATTCGGGGCCTTTCTGTAGCGTGATACGTCCCAAAAAGGTTACAATCTTTTCGTCTACGGACTTTTTATAATCTTTAAATTCGTAATCCAGTGGATCAACTGCATTATATACCGTTACTACTTTTTTAGGGTTGATGTTGTATTTCTCAATAACAATATTTCGTGTAAGATTACTTACTGTGATAACTTTGTCGGCCATTTCCATGCCCCATTTTTCGATTGAGTAAACATCAGGATTCACATTGCCGCCACTCCGGTCAAAATCGGTCGCATGAACGTGTACAACCAGAGGTTTTCCGCTGATCTGTTTTGCAGCAATCCCCGCCGGAAAAGTCAGCCAGTCGTGTGCGTGGATTATATTGAATTCCTGCTCAAAAGCTATAGCACCCGCTATCAGTGCATAATTGGATATCTCATTAAACAGATTACCCCCGTATCCGCCGGCAAAGGTTAACCGGCCCGTAATATGGCGCGACATTACGCTTTTGGATGTATGGGTTAAACTGAATCGTTTTTCAAATTCAACAGGGTCAACATACGGTATGAGTGATGAACTGATTTGTATATATTGTAACCGTTTCTTAAATTCAATGCTTCCGATATTGCTTTCACTCAGATAAACATTTTCGGCGCTCAATAGTTGCATCCTGCCATTGTCTTCATCCCCGAAGGCCTTGGGAACAACAAATGACAAACTTATATCGGGGATGGTTAACAGGCCGCGTGTCAAACCATAACACGCAGTACCCAAACCGCCGCTGATATGCGGTGGAAATTCCCATCCAAACATTAACACTTTCATCGTCTATCCTTTGTAATTTTCTATCATTATCATAATACGTAAAATTTCCGAAACACTCCATGCCTGGGCAATTGTTCCCCTGCCGGTATGTGGCGGAATGCCGTCATACACCTCCGATATAGATCCTATGCCATGCTCGGTCATTACTTCCTCGAATCCGTCAATCAATTTTCGAACATAGGCCAAACCGCTTTTTTTATGTAATTTAAGATATCCTTCACAATAATGTCCCAGAAGCCACGGCCATACAGTTCCCTGGTGGTAGGCACGGTCCCGTTTTTCTTGAGGGCCTTCATAAATTCCTTCGTACAATTCATGTTTAGGACTCAGGGTGCGTAATCCCCGAGGAGTTAAAAGCTCTTCCTCTATTTTAGCAATAACCGAAGCTTTCATCTCCTGGTCAATCGGACTATATGCAAGTGAGGTTGCAAATACCATGTTAGGCCGTACTGCCCAGTCCTTATAGTCGCCGCATACATAATCAGCCAGATAATCATGGCGGTCGTCACAAAAAGTATTTATAAATGATTCAGCAATCCGGGCAGGCAGGGATTCCCAATCGCTGACAAATTTTTTATCTCCGGCTTTTTTTGCTAACTCTAATGAAAATATTACTGCATTATACCAAAGGGCATTAATTTCAACGGCATAACCGATACGCGCTGTAACCGGTATGCCATCAATTACAGCATCCATCCACGTGAGGGCTTTGCCTGTTTCTCCTGCAAAAATTAATCCATTATCATGCATCTTTATATTAAAAGGTAAGCCATCCTTGAATCCTTGTAATATAGATTTAATGGTTTTGGAATATTTTTCCCATAATTCGGGATAACCGTTGTATTCGTATAATTGCTGAAGATCCCAGAAAAACCATAATGGCGCATCAACCGAATTAAAGGCGTTTTCGGCTCCCTCAACATTCGGAAATAATCCATCCTTCATTTTACCAACCATGGTATCAAGCACTGCCATAAAGGTTTTTTCATCTCCTTTGGCGAGCGTTAGTCCGGGTAATGAAATAAAGGTATCTCTGCCCCAACTGCCAAACCAGGGATAGCCCGCAATGATTTCGGTTTTATTGTTCCGTTTAACCACAAACCGGTTTGCAGCATTAATCAGGCAATTTTTAAAACTATCCAGTGATATACGGTGTTCAAGTTCTGATTCAAATTTCCGTTTCAGTCCCTCGGGAGCTATCTCTTTTGTTGATGCCGAAAAAATTATACTTTCACCCTTGGCTATGTCAACCTCGAAAAAACCCGGAGTGAAAAGGTCTTCGTGAGCATCATATCCGCGGGCGATCTCTTTGGCATATTCAAAATCGTAAAACCATAACGGCCCCGTTACAAAATCATTCGATTTGGAAAATTGTAAATGAAGGTATGGAAAGCCGTTGTACATTTTTGCTTTAATCCCGTTTTTTACTTTTTGAACCTTGGTTTGTGCATCCAGATTGGATTTGGTTAAGCTGTGAATATTCCGGAATGCAAGGAATGGCCTAAACCGGATAGTAGTGGGCGAATGGGCTTCAAGTAAGGTGTAACGGATCATGTAATGCTCTTCCTGTTCGGCAAAAAGCATTTCTTTTGACAAGAGAACACCGCCTACACGGTAAATGATTTTGGGTATTTTATTAATCTCAAAATTCTGTATGTATTTATGTCCCGTGGGTTCATAAATATCGCCACGGTAACGGTGAACAGCCAGATTAAATTCTTTTTTATGCTGAATAACCGTTTCATCCAAACCCGAAAGTAAAACAAATCGTTCTCCGCCAAATTCATCAATCGGACAAATAAGTAACCCATGATATTTCCTGGTATTGCAGCCGATAATCGTTGTGGATGCATAGGAGCCGGCCTGATTTGTCCTTAACAGCTCCCTGTCCAGTGAGTATTCCAGATTCGTTATATTTTCTTGTTCAAAACGCAGGTACGTCATTATTTTTTAATTTAACGATTTAAAAGTAGTTATTTTTTTTTACCTTAATTAAATAATTGCGTAATTTAATTGACAAGTTACTAACAGTTTACGATTTCTTAATTTTGGAATTCATTTTTTTTTGTAGGAGATATACCGGATTAATCTATTTTTATATAATTATTTCATTGGCCGGAATGCATGTTTTGGAAAAAGAAAAATACTGAAGGAAAATCGTTTTCTTTGTTTCGCCTGATAGGGAAAGACAAGTTGAGAGACCTGATTGTTAATTTTCATGTTATGCTTGAATTGCCTGTTGCTATCTATGACAAGGCGGACGATGAATTTATTTATTCGTCCGATCAGCGGATATGCAGGTCATTGGTTCGGACAGATTCTTCTTTAGCCGGCCAGTGTGTTTTTAATAAGTCGGTGTTTGGTGCTTTGGAATTGTATCGTGATCGTCTTACAGTATATGCCTGCCGTTGTTCGCTCTTGCATGGTATTTTGCCTGTCATTATTGAACGGAGGGTTATTGCTCTTATCATTATCGGTCCTTACCGGAAAACCATTTCAGCGATAACAGAGTCAACATGTTTACAGGACGTGAATCAGGAGGTGTTAAATTCAGTGCTGTTTCAGGCACCGGTCTTTTCTGAAGAGAAAATAAAACAGATTAGTGATCTTACCCGCGCTTTTATTAAAGTAATTGTTACGCAGGGGATAACTATGGTTTCTTTACAAAATGAAATTGAACGGAGACAAAAAGTCGAACTTGATCTCATCGCCAATGGCAAGGAGATGATTTCAATAATTGAAAATTTACCTAATCCGGTATTCTATAAAAATGCGGATGGTTTCTATCTGGGTTGTAACAACGCCTTTTGTGAATTTACCGGTTTATCAAAACATAATGTTTTGGGGAAAACAGTTTTTGATCTTTTTCCTCTTGAATTTGCACGTGAATATGCCGATAACGACAGGAAACTACTTGAGAGCTCCGACTACAGCATTATTCATGAGTCAACTATGCCCGATGTTAACGATATAGTTAAGGATGTGATTATTTATAAGTCACGCTTTCAGCTTAATGGTGCCCAGGTTGTAATTGGTGTGGTTACCGATATTTCGGAACAGAAAAAGGCCATGGAACGCGAAAAGCGGTATTTCCGGAATACTGAATTTCTTTACCATTCAGCCATAAGGTTAGTGGATTTTTCATCCGATTCGGATATTTTTAAATTTGTTGCAGAACGGCTGAAAATACTTATCCCGAAATCATTTATTGTAGTGTGTGAAACGGATTTTGAAAAAAACAATGCAATTATCCGCGCAACCAATGGTTTCGAAAGTTATAATTCAATTCTGGTAAAATTGCTGGGTTTTAATTTTATTGGCCGTAACTATCCGGTTAACGAAAAATACTTGTTGCTGCTTGATGGCAACGTACACAAAGTTGAAGATGGTGTTTTTGAATTAACTAACGGTATTGTCTCTGTCAGTGTATCGGCTATGATCGAGAAATTGCTGAACATTGGATCAATTCATGCAGTGGGGCTGGTATCTGAAATGAAACTTTTAGCTAGTGTTCTTATTTTGCTTCCTAAAGGAGTGGAATTGCAAAACATTCATACCATTCGTTTATTTGTGCAGCAGGTGGCCTTAGCCCTGAAAAAGAGAAAGGCCGAGGAAGAAAAGAATCTTGCTTATGAATCAAACCGGATGAAATCAATGTTTCTGGCCAATATGTCGCACGAAATCCGTACTCCGCTTAACGGAATACTGGGCTTTTGCCAGTTGCTCAAAAAGGGCGACCTCTCTTCTGTTGATCAGGAGCAGTTGCTTGACCTTATTGATAAAAACAGTCATGAGTTGCTTAATGTAATTAATGATATTATTGATATCTCCAGAATTGAAGCGGGACAGATTAATATCAAGGAACGTGATTTTAATATGAATCAGCTTATTCGTGAGGTGACAGGGCTTATTAAAGTTCAGCAACCCCGCTACGGGAAAGAACATCTTGAATTACGAAACACTTTTCCTTTGGCTGATGATGCTGCAGGACTTTGGGCCGATGACTTGCGGCTTAAGCAGATATTGATTAATCTGATGAATAATGCATTAAAGTTTACCGAAAATGGTTTCATCGAAATCGGTTATTCTATTCACACGGGTAATATGATCAGATTTTATGTTAAAGACACCGGGATTGGAATTCCGCATACCATGCTTCAATCGGTTTTTAACCGTTTTCAACAGGTTGACGAAAGCGTAACACGAAAACACGGTGGAACAGGACTGGGATTGTCGATTTCAAAAGAAATTGCCCGGCTTATGGGCGGAGAACTTTGGGTCGAATCGGTATTGCATGAGGGTTCGGTATTCTATCTTTCGTTACCCTATATAACCAATGTAAGTATTAATGAGAATTCCGGCGGTGATGCATTTGCAAAAAAGTTTGTCTGGCATGGAAAGCGGATATTGCTGGTTGAAGATCATTACAGGGATTATGTGTATCTTAAGATGGCTATTGAGCAGACGCATGCCGATTTACTGAGGGTTGAAAATGGTAATGATGCAGTTGTCAGATGCCGGGATTACGATGATATTGATGTGGTGTTAATGGATATCCAATTGCCGGATATTGATGGATTTGATGCAACCCGGAAAATTTTAGCTGATAAACCGGATATGCCCGTTATTGCATTAACCGCTATGGCAATGGAAGAAGACAGGAACAAGGCATTAGCGGCTGGCTGTATGGCTTATCTGGCTAAACCTTACCATTATAATGAATTATTCGCAATTATTGATCAGTATCTGAAGCAGTAACCGCAACAAATGCTTTGTTTATGGAAAAAACATCTGTACAATTCACCGACCTTATTGATATTGATGTAGTGTCGGATTTATTAACTCATTTTTACCGGATTACCGGTTTACCGGTTACTATTGTAAATAGTGATAATGTAGTGTTGTTCTCGATCGGTGGTGTTGAAGTTTGTAAAAAATTTCATCAACCCAATCCTGAGATTGCTAAGGCATGTAATCAATGTAATCCTGCATTGCCTTCTCATAAGCATCTCAAAGATGATTACTATGAATCTATTTGTTTGATGGGTTTAAACAGTATTGCCTATCCTGTACTTCTTGATAACCGGCATTTTTTTACTATATATCTTGGACGTTTTTTTTATGCCGGTGATCCAATTGATCTTGCTGTTTATAAAAAAGCTGCGGCACGGTATAAATTTAATGAGGTTGAGTATCTGAATGCAATTAGTGAGGTCCCAAGATATACCCGTGAGCAGGTTCTTCAGGTTATGGCATTTTATAAAACGCTCGCGGGAATGCTGTCGGCTCAGGGCTATTATAATCTGGCGCTTTTCAGGGAGATAACTGAAAAACGAAAGATTGACGATTTGCTTGAGAATACGCTCAGGGAATATAAATTTCTGACTGAAAATATCAGCGATGTCATCTGGACAATGGATATGAATCTGAAATTTACTCATATCAGTAAATCCAGCGAGCGGCTCTTTGGTTATTCAATGGATGAGCGGAAAAATATTTCGCTTGAACAATTGATTACGCCGGCTTCATACCAGTATATTTTGAATACGTTTCGTGATTTTATTCAGCGGGCAAAGAAAGGGGAAAGAATTACTGGTCCGGTGATTCTCGAATTGCAGGCCATTCATAAGTCGGGTAACAATTTTTGGATTGAAGTATCTGTTACCCCTGTTTATAATCCGGATGGGGCTATGGTCGCATTGCAGGGTGTTACCCGCGATATTACTTCACGCCGGGCTATCCAGCAGAAGTTGATTGAGAGCGAACGGTTTTTCAGGCAGTTGACCGAGAGTATTCACGAT
>CAZRNJ010000068.1:0-10373 GCA_964601385.1 uncultured Bacteroidales bacterium
GGCGCCTGAGCAGTATAATTGGGTAAACCATTGCTGGCTTTTGTCCATGCCGGATTGGTTGCATAACTTGATAACGAACCATTCATCAGGTGAACACCATAATCTGTCCCGGATAAAATATTTCCACCTGCAGGTAAAAGGAAAAACTGTGTAATCAGATCGGCATTACCGGATACTCTGCGAGGTATACCATTGTTTAGTGCTGTCCAGGTCAGGCCATCATCATTCGAAACAGCCATTACATTGCTATTATTATTAGTGTTACCGGCAAAAATATTATTACCGCTAATACCGATACAATTAATATTGGTATTGGGCATGGTGTTGCGTTGTACCCATATTGAACTATTCCAGATAAACACTCCGCCATTTACCGCGGCATATAGTTTATTGCCTTTAACAGCAAAATTGCGGATGCCCGTAGCACCGGTCATGGGCCCCGAGTTAATGGCAGTCCATGCTCCTGCTGCCCACATATATACTCCAGAGCCACTTGTTCCGGCATATACCGTATCGTTGATAAAGGCAAGAGCATTTATGGTATTTGTAGCAGGTAACACAGCGCCGCCTAGTAATGCTGTCCATGTGTTTCCATTATCTGTTGTCTGGAACACTGAACCAATAGCCCCTGCATAAACAGTGCCTAAGACAGAATTATAACAAAACGAACGTACATCCGACAATTTACCTGTAAAACTCATATTCCAGGTTGCCCCTTTATCTGACGAAACATACACTCCACCACCACGTACGGCCGCATAAATGTAATTCGGAGTAGCCAGCATTGCTGAGACGTAGGATTTTGGTGATAATGTGCCATTCTGAACCGACCAGCTTGTTCCATTATCTGTTGAAACAATAATCCCTACGTTGCCACCGGCGGCAAGCGTTGTGCCATTTAAGGCCTGTAAGGCATAAACATAAGTATTAGTAAAGGTATCTATCCGGATCCATGTTGGGGTTGTCCCAGGAACATAACGGTATAAACCGCCGATATTAAAACTTGTTCCTGTTTGTACGCTGGCTGCATAGAGCGTATTCCCGGGAGTTACAGCCAATGCGCGTATTTCCTGTGAAGTTAGACCTGTAGTGGTAAGATCGGTAAAACTGCCCCCGCGGTTAATTGACCGGGCTACGCCATTCGATTGCTTTCCGACATATACCGTGTCGTTAAAAATAACTATTGAGCTGATATATTTATTGTTAATATGATGGTTATACGTTTTAGTCCATGAAGTACCATTTGTCCACCGGTAAATACCACCGTCTGTTCCGGTTGAGGTGGTTCCTGCAAGTATCGTGTCGCCTCCATAGGCCGGGATAGAACGGATATCGGTACGGGTCAGCCCTGTTGTATTAATTGCTGTCCATGTCATTGAATTGAGTGATGTTTTATATACACCATTGCCGGTTCCTGCATAAATATTGGTGTCTTTGGCTGCGATACATTTAACATCTGTGTTTAATAGTCCGTTATTGGCAATAGCCCATGTACTGCCATTATCTGTTGAATAGAAAAAGCCAACACCGGTACCAACAAATACATTATTACCGGCTGTTTCGATACAGCTGATATTTCTAACGCCTAAAGCAGTGGTGCCGCTGCCGTTTTTCGCTGTCCAGGTTACACCATTATCATTACTGAACAATACACCTTCGTCAATCGTACCAACATACATTGCGCCGGTTGCTGTTTTGGCCATACATTTAATGTTACCACTGCGGATACCATTGGTTTGTACCCAGGCACCGGTAGTAGTGGATGCAAAAACATTAATATATGCTCCTTTTAAAGAACTTGACTGGCCGGCAGCATTGGTTACAGTTAGCGTAACATCATAGTTACCCGGTGTATTATAATATACCGAAGGATTTTGTACTGTTGATGTTGATGGTGTTCCTCTCGGGAACTGCCAGCTCCATGCAGTAGGTGTATTGGTAGAGGCATCAGTGAAACTTACCATTGCGCCTACACCAATTTGTGTATTGTTTGCACTAAAATTAACTGCTGATACTGTTGTGCTCCGGCGGTATATAACCCCATCAAGAACACCAAATAACTGACCGTTACCTGCAAACAGATTTCCTCCACCAATATTTTCACTACTTAAACGGGCCCAGTTAAGTCCTGCATCAAAAGACACTTGCTGTCCCTGATTATTAATAAGTTTTGATATAAGTGTATTTCCATCACCAATAAATAAGTAGGGTTGAAAGTCGGGTTGGTTATTATTAATATCTACCCAGGTAACACCATTATCCGGCGACATCCAGGAACCGACCCAGCGGGTTCCGATGTAAATTTTTCCGGCATACGCATGAATTCCGCGGATGGCCAAACCATTGCTGGGTATTGCCGGAGGAATTACCGGGGTCCATTTATGGTTATTGACCGGTGACCGCCAGATTGAAAGGTTTTCGGAAACAACAAACAGATAACTGCCATTTAGTGCCATACCTTTTGTGTCAAATCCTCTTGATGGCAATCCCGACATAATCTTTATCCAACTGATACCATTATCGTTGGTCATATAGACGATTGAGTCCGTGGCCATATATACTGTGTCATTCCGGCCTACAATAGCCCTTATGTTAGCATAATTAGAAATATAGGTTGGAAAAGTACCATTGCGTTGTGTCCAGTTTATGCCATCACTGCTGTAGAATACACCTGCTGTAGTTCCTGCAAATAAACCATTTGTGTTTAAAGTGATAGATTTAACATCATACGACAATAAGCCCGTATTGCGCGCTGCCCATGAGACACCATTATCTGTTGATTCAAATACACCACCACGGTTTGTTATTGCATATAGTTTTCCGCCATAAACAGCAAAGGTATGGTTTGAAATATCCGTTAAAGAAATATTCGACATACCCGTAACGGCCGTGCTCCAACTTGTACCATTACCGGAGTAAAACAGCCCCCAGGGCGAACCGGCAAAAATGTCGGTGGAAGTACTTCCAATTGCAAGGCAAACGATATTTTGGGTCGTGCTTACCAGGCCGGTTGAGACACGGTTCCACGAAAGGTTTGCCGTTAAATTTGATGACCAAATGGCATTGTTATTACAACCCGCAAAAATGGTGGTTCCATTCATTGCCAGCGCCTGCACGTTAACAGGAGTTAAACCGGTATTTTGTGCGCCCCAGGTATGATTATTTCTTCCGCAGCGTCATACGCCATTGGTAGATGAGCCTGCCCATAACGTGTCGGCATCAAGCAACAGACAGTTAACGCTTCCGCCGGTTATACCAGCTTTCCCGGCCCATGCGGCTGTAGCTGTGCGTACATAAACGCCCGATCCGCCGTTTGTTGCCACGTACAGTGTATCGCGGCCAACAGTGTCTACAACTAAGGCGCGTACATTGTTATTGCCGGGACCTTGCTGTGTCCAGGTATCAACAACCGATAGTTTATTCCAATATACCCCATTATCTGTGGTTCCTAAATAAATACTGTCACCCATAATTGCCAGTCCGCTGAAATTTCTATTATTCGGAACCCCGGCATCCAAAATTGTCCAGTTAATATTGGAAATCCCGGAATAATAAACATTGTTATTATTATTGTTATTACCAAAATACACTGCAGCATAAAGCAATGTGTCTTTTAAGAATAATGACTGCACGGTACCATTATCATTTGGTAAACCCGTATTAATACGAGTCCAGTTTCCACCGTTATTCGTTGAAACGAATACGCCATTACTGGTACCACAATACAAGGTATTCGCCGTGGCGCCATTAATAATACATTTGATGTCGCCACCATAGATTCCGGTTACAACTGACCACTGTCCGAATAAATTTGTCGCTAGCAAAGCCAACATAGTTATACAGAAAAACGTAAATATCTTTTTCATACAAATAAATTTTATAGGTTTATTGATTAGAAATTATTTTACAGTTTATTGACAAATATATGAATAAATATAAGAAACATCTTTGCTAAATAATTGAAATATAGCACAATAAAACGACAAACTTTATAAAAACTGAAATACTCTGGTACAGATTTGAACAACCTTTGAGTTATTCCTTTATACATCTGACCGAGAAAGCGTATGCCTTGGCAAAGCCCCTTCGGCTGATTTGCGGATTATCAAATTGAAATCCGCGTCCCCATCCATCAAATTTATTGAGTTGACTGCTTGTCCAGTATGAGCCCACTCCATCCATTTCATCATAGTTTCCTTCAATGGTTTTATACCCGCCCAACATGGCATTAAATCCGGTTGTTCCTTTTACTAATAGCTGTTTTCCCTGATCTGAACCACGGAAATCGGTTTCATCAAGCATTCGTTCCGGTAACCCTAACGTCATTTCTAATTTCTTCCAATCCTCATCCGAAGGTAACCGCCAACCGGAGGGACAGGCATTTTGCGCAGCATCCCATGTATATAATCTACCATAAAAAGCCGAGAATCGGGGCGATTCTTTATAATGTGATGACCCTTCGCAGTTAAAATCCAAATTTTCGGCCATCCACCACTGCTCTCCAATTTTTACTGTTGCATATTTCCGGCCATCCCGCGGATCGGTGATGCTACCGGTTTCATTGGTTGTGCTGGTGGACGATTTCTGAAATGTTGAACAAGAAATAAACGTGGTGAATACAACCAATGCAAGAGTTAATCTTATTTTTTTCATATTCGTTAGTATTTGTATTTATCTGTGCAATATACAAAAAAAAACAAAAAAACATAGTTTTCCAACTCTGTCAAACCAGAATCATATAATTTTTTGTGTGCAACCAGTTTTTGCCTGCATAAGATTATAGTTATAATCAAATAATAAATGAAATAATGGATTGATGCATCGGCTATTTATTCGGTTATATAAAAAAAATCATTTGTTTTGTATGCGTTTTATGCATAGTCATTTAATAGCTTTATATAATTAAACTAAAATAATTATGAAACAATTATTTTTTTCTTTCGTACTGTTATTATCCTTGACAGCAATATCTCAGGATGACCTAATACAGCCTGTTTACAGCCGCAAAACCTTTTCGCTGAATGGTAAATGGAACTATATCATTGATCCCTACGAAGTGGGTTATTATGATTACCGCTATATGGCTTTTGATCAGGAAAAAAATGCCGATCCGGCATACGGTGGTTTTTATATTGATCGTAAACCGGCAAATAAAAGTGAACGGGTAGAATATAGTTTTGATCAATCACCTACGCTGTTGGTACCGGGTGATTGGAACAGTCAGGACGACCGGCTGCTGTATTACGAAGGAACAATCTGGTACCGGAAAACCTTTAATTATATCAAAGAGATACCGGAAAATCGCATCTTTATTCACTTTGGCGCAGCCAATTATGAAACAGATGTTTAACTCAATGGTAAAAAACTGGGTAAACATACCGGTGGTTTCACACCTTTTAATTATGAAATTACCTCGTTACTACGCGATAGCAATAACACGCTGGTTGTTAAAGTGGATAACAAACGAAAACGTGAAGCAGTGCCTACCATTAACACCGACTGGTGGAACTATGGCGGCATAACACGCGATGTTACAATTATTGAAACACCGGCGACATTTGTCCGCAATTTTTCCCTACAATTGAAAAAAGGATCAACAACAACATTGGCCGGGCGGGTAAATATTGATAAGGGTTTGTCGAATGATAAAATTATTATTGAAATACCCGAATTAAAAATTTCTACAGTGATATCCAATCCTTTGTGTTTTGAAATACCTGTTAAATCATTATCCCTCTGGTCGCCCGAAAATCCTAAATTGTACGAAGTCATCATCCGCTGTGGCAACGACAAAGTAACTGACCGGATAGGGTTCCGTACTATTCAAACACGCGATACCGAAATACTCCTCAATGGCAAACCGGTGTTTTTGCGCGGGATTTGTATTCACGAGGAGAACCCTTTCCGCGGCGGACGTGCATATACAGTTGAAGATGCCCGCATGCTGCTCGGATGGGCGCGGGAACTGAATTGTAATTTTGTCCGGTTTGCGCACTATCCGCACAACGAAAATATGATTCGTGTTGCTGATGAAATGGGCATTATGGTGTGGGAAGAAAATCCTTTGTACTGGACGATTATGTGGGACAATCCGCAAACATTGGAAAATGCGAAAAACCAGATGACAGCTGTTATAACCCGGGATATTAACCGCGCATCAGTAATTATATGGTCCATGGCCAACGAAACACCGGTTAGTGCAGCCCGTAATGCCTTTCTCATTGAAATGGCTGCACTGACACGCAATATGGACAGCACCCGGCTCATCAGCGCCGCAATGGAAAAACAACCCAAACCCGGTAATCCACTAACTCAAATAGTGGAAGACCCTTTTGCTCAATATACCGATGTTGTCAGTTTTAATCAGTATGTAGGATGGTATGATGGATTGCCCGAAAAATGTAACCGAGTTAATTGTGAAATTCATTATAACAAGCCGGTTATTGTGTCGGAGTTTGGCGGTGGTGCTCTGGCCGGGTATCATGGCGATAAACTGACACGCTGGACCGAAGAATTCCAGGAAGATATGTTTATTCAAACACTGTCTATGCTCGACCAGATAAAACAATTACGCGGGATTACGCCATGGTTGCTGGTTGATTTCCGTTCGCCGCGCCGTCTTTTGCCCGGTATCCAGGATGGTTATAACCGCAAAGGTGTGATTGGCCAGAACGGAGAAAGAAAGAAGGCCTTCTATATCCTGAAAAATTATTATGATAGAAAACAGGCAACCTTTGGTAAACCATAAGCTGGTTCATTAAGCAGGGATTTTGTTGGCTGTTGAAATACAGATTATATAATTATTACGGTTTGTACAGATGTAATAGTTCTGCAAACGAACTTAATATTTGTTACATGGGTATTATGCTATTGGCAATGGTAAACTTTCTATTGCAGTAAATGGGATAATCACTATTTTTACATATTCAATCAATAAAAAATGCCAAAACTTAAACAGGATTTACATATTCACACTATTTTTTCAAGTCATGATGGAGCAGTAGCTCCGGAGCAAACAATTGAACTTATTGCCGCAGTTAGACATGCAGAGATAACGGGAATCAGCGACCATTTTGAAGATATTATGGAAAATTTTAACGAATATTCGGCTGCTGTGCGCAAATTGGGTTTTTTTGCCGGTACCGAGGTTGACGGGTCACGTTCTGTCGGGCTTGCTGTTCAGGCCGATGCCGATTATTATATATATCATTGCCGAGACGAGGAAAAAGAGTATAAAGCGGCTGAACGGTTACTCGAAACCGGTAAACCGGTTATTATTGCTCATCCGAATTTTTTATCTACGAACCTGGAAAAAGTGCCGCCGCGGTGTCTGATTGAGATCAGCAACCGCTATGTGTGGCGCAGCGATTGGCGAAGAGAACTTACCCCTTTTATCGGGCGGTTTAAATTTATTCTTAGTTCAGATGCTCATCAGCCCAATTGGCTTAATCATACCATGGCCGAATATGTAGCGCAACAATTAGGGATAGAAAACACAATCCTGTTTTGATATTCCAGAATCAAAGTGTCGTGCGCTGAAGGTTATGCGCCAATGGTACTCGGATGTTGTTAATAGTTTTCAATTGCTCAAGAATACTTTTTATCTCTTCCAGATTATCAGTTTTAGATTGGGCGGCAGTTAATTTATCCATCAGCTTTTTTTCCATCAGCGTAAGACGATGCAATTTGTATTGCTGAATAGTGTTGGGGACCAACTCCTTCAGAATCATATCTTCAAAATCAATATACGTATCGTGCTTTTTCCAGATTTTACTCAAATCATTGCTTGTATAGGATGACGAAAGGATGTCAATGGCTGTTTTACTCAGCTCCTGATTGTCGTGATGAATAAAATATTTTTCATCGGCATACAAACCCTGGGATTCGGCATTTGCAAAATGATCGAAGATAGTTGAATATAACGGATTTAAAAGCCGGAGATCATCTTGTAATAATTCGCGTACAATAAAACCTGCCACGGTTTCGGTATGTATTTCTTCTTCGCCGAATTCGTTTCGTACGGTATTCCGGTATAATTCTTTATTTCCGTAATTTAGAAGTATACGAATAATTTCCCGCTCCTTAATTTCTTCGACTGGTGGTAAAAACGGCTTTTGTTGTAATATCGTGTCTGGTTGTTGTACAAAATCTCCACCACTGTTTTTTATCTTATCTTCATAAATCTTCCGTCGTTTTTTGTTGATATCGGCATATAAAACTCTTTCATCAATACTCATAATCCGGCTGCATTCACGGATATATACCGACCGGATAATAATATCGGGGATAACAGCTATTGATGCTGCGATATCGGCAATCAGACCGGCTTTGGCTATGGGATCGCCCGCTGTTTGTTTAAGCAACAATTCTGTTTTAAATGTTATAAAATCCTTTTCATTTTGTGAAATAAATTGATATAATTCTGTTGGACTATGTTTTTTGCTGAACGAATCAGGGTCGTCGCCATCCGGCAGCAAAATTACTTTAACATTCAGTCCTTCTTCTAAAATCATATCTATTCCGCGCAGTGAGGCCTTAATCCCTGCCGGATCGCCATCATACAAGATGGTAAGATTATTCGTAAACCGCTTAATCAGTTTTATCTGCTCGGTAGTTAGCGATGTTCCGGATGAGGCCACCACATTCTCCACCCCCGACTGATGCATGGCAATTACATCAGTATAACCTTCAACCAGAAAACATTTATCCTGTTTGACGATTTCGTTGCGCGCGAAATAAAGCCCGTATAAAACCTGGCTTTTATGATAGATATCCGATTCGGGCGAATTAAGATATTTGGCGGTATTCTCAACTTTTTTCAGGATGCGGCCACCAAACCCAATCACTTTTCCCGATAATGAATGTATAGGAAAAATAATACGCCCGAAAAATCTATCCATTGTGTAATTATTATCCTTCCGGATCGTTAAGCCGGTTTTAACAAGATATTCGATATTGTAACCATTACGCAACGCTTCGCGGGTGAACACATCACGGTCGTCGGGAGAATAGCCAAGCTGAAAACGCATTGCCATCTGTTCCGAGATACCACGCTCCGAAAGATAAGACAGTCCTATGGTTTTTCCTTCGTTGTGGCGGTATAGTATATCGGTATAAAAACGTTGTGCGTAACCGGTCACAATCAGCATACTTTCAATTTCATTCAGTTTCTCAACATCTTCGGGTGTTGAGTGGCTTTCAGTAATTTCGATATGATATTTTTTTGCAACCCATTTAAGCGCTTCGGCATACGATAAATGTTCATGCTCCATAATAAAATTCACAGCATTGCCCGCTTTGCCACAACCAAAACATTTGTATATTCCTTTCGTTGGCGAAACCGAAAAAGAAGGCGTTTTCTCATGATGAAATGGACAAAGTGCCAGATAATTAGCCCCGCGTTTTTTTAAATGAATAAAATCACTCAACACATCAATGATGTTGAGTGTACTGAAAATTTTATCTATGGTTTGTTTATCAATCATTGGTTCATTTCAGACACGAAAAGTAATAATTAAAATGCAAAAATAATGTACAACCGGATTAATAATTTCCATTAAAAAAAATAATTATAACTTATTGACAATTAAACGATTATTTTTTTGAAATAATCTATTGTATATATGCAATCAGGATAATGCTCTTTATACAGCGATATAAGTTTAAGCCGGAAATTTGATTAATACCCAGTGTTATTGTCAGTCCGTTATTATTAGTTTGTTTGTAGTAATCTTTCTATTATCTTGTGTTAAGTGAAGAAAATAAAGCCCGGATGGAAGATTTTCCCGGAACAAAGTAATTGTTGAGTCTGTTCACTAAATTGTGTCAGTTAAAATTTTAACTGATATGGAAACAACAATGAAAAAAGAAAAATTTGATTACGAATTGTTTGAAAAACAGGCATTAGAATGTTTAAAAAAGGGTGTGCCTTTAGAAGGGAAAAATGGTATTTTGGTCCCGCTCTTAAAGCGATTATTAGAAACGAGTCTCGAAGGAGAACTTGAGGCACATTTAAAACAGGAAGCTCATTCCAATCGCCGGAATGGTAAAAACAGCAAAAAAGTTAGAGCCTCTTATGGCCCCATAGAGGTCAGTACTCCGCGGGATAGAAACAGTACTTTTGCGCCGCAGATATTACCCAAGAGACAAACCACTTTCGGGGATTCGTTAGATCATAAGATTATATCCCTGTATGCAAAAGGAATGAGCTATGAGGCCATTAGTGAGCATTTAGAGGAGATGTACGGACTGGAAGCTTCTCCGGCTACCCTAAGTTCTGTAACAGATCGTATAATCCAGGAAGTGCAACAGTTATTCGTACCCATGGGAAAAGACAATTTGTAAAGCATCGGAAGATTATTGCCCATTCTCCA
>CAZRNJ010000069.1:0-10353 GCA_964601385.1 uncultured Bacteroidales bacterium
GTCCAATACCTTCCGGGCCTGAATAAATTCATCTTTTATCGTTCTCATCAATAGCAGTTTTTATTACGGCTAAATTACAGATTGTTTTTTTAGTCACAAAATTGCACAAAATGTTTATCTTTATCCGTCAAAGGATTGGAAAGAAGATATGAAAGCAAAACCGCAAATAACAACCAAACAAAACCAGAAGGCCGCGGGCTCCAAACAGAAAAACGAAATCACATCATTGTATTTTTCGCTGGCAGGGATCATTGCCCTGGCTTTTATCGTTTTTTCACCGGCGTTAAATAATGAATTTGTCAGTTGGGACGATTATAACTATATCCGTGATAATGCCGTAATCCGCGATCTGTCGCTGAAAAACATTCTTCACATTTTCCACTATAAAACATTTATCATGGGGAATTACCATCCCCTGACAATCATTTCGTATGCCATCGAATACAAGTTATTTGGCATACAACCTCTCTACTATCATTTGAATAATATCCTGCTCCATCTGGCAAATGTCTGGCTTGTCGGATATATTTTATGGCTGCTAACCCGCAAACAAACGATTGTAATTGTTGGCACTCTCCTGTTTGCTATTCATCCTATGCGCGTTGAATCGGTGGTATGGGCGGCCGAACGCAAAGATGTCCTGTACACCTTGTTCTATCTGCTGGCATTGCTCCAGTATATCTATTATTCGTCGGGTGAAAAAGAAAAAGCCAAACATTATGGCTACTCAATGTTTTTTTTCCTGCTTTCAATTCTCAGCAAAGGACAAGCCGTAGTTTTACCGCTTACATTTATCCTGATTGATTATTGGCGCACCGGTGAATTTTCGATCCGCCGGCTTACTGATAAGATTCCATTTTTTATTCTATCCCTAATCTTTGGTCTTCTTGCTGTAACCGCACAATCATCATCGCTTACAGCCCAACGACTCGAACATCATACACTTTTTAAACGCATCTTATATGCCAACTATAATATTATTGCCTATTTTATTAAACTCATATACCCCTATAAACTGGCCTGCCTTTATGGCTATCCGCCCGAAAACAAGATGTGGCAGGTGTTTGTAAGTCCGTTCATCGTTCTGTCAGCAACCGTCTACCTCATCTTACGGCACCGGAACAATAAACCAGTGATATTTGGCGTATTATTTTTTCTGTCAACCATTTTTATTGTAATCCAGTTACTACCCATTGGCAATGCGATTATAGCCGACCGTTATACCTACATCCCATACATCGGATTATTTTTCATGATTGCTCTACTAATAAACGGATATATTGAGAAATATCCCGCACGGCGCAAAACTGTAAATACCATTTTTTATATCCAGATCGGTGTGTTCTGCATCGCTTCATTTAACCAGTCACAAACCTGGCGCAACAATGAAACACTTTGGAATCAGGCACTGAAAATCAATCCGCTTGAGCCAATTGCACACAGCAGTTTAGGGCTTTATTATATTGATTTAAAACAATACCAGCGAGGCATAGATCATATCATGAAGAGTATTGAGAACAGCAATGCCTTTAGTGAAGTATTCAAATCGTATAACAATTTAGGGAAGGCCTATAGTGAAATGAATGAACACCGCAAAGCGCTGAATGCATTCAATAAAGCGTTGGCCGTTGCCCCGGGTTTTGGAGATGCTTTGTTTAACCGTGGATTGACATATACCGATATGCGATTGTATGATTCGGCGATAGCCGATTTCACTTATGTACTAAACACCCTTCAGCCGGGCCACCCCGAATCGTATTACAGCCGCGGACTGGCTTACCGGAACAGCGACCGGCTCGATAGCGCCATAGCGGACTATACCCGGGCGATAAAAGTTCGACCGACCTATTCAGATGCCCTGACTAACAGGGGAAATATTTACTTTATGCGCAGCCAGTACGATTTGGCCATACAAGATTATAATCTGGCCATAAAATATAACCCCAACGATGCCAATGCCTGGCTAAACCGCTCGAAAACCTACTATGTTAAACGCGAATACACCAAGGCATTCAGTGATGCTCAAAAAGTGAGGGAAATTAACCCAACCATCGAACCGCAGTATTACCAGATGCTCCAGCAATTGCTGTCGGGGGCTCCAAAATAACCGGGCATGGCCATTCAAACCAGACATAATACAAAACGAAACGCAAAAACCGATGAACCTACTGGTTATTCGTTTTTACAACACTTTATTCCTGCAAATAATAAGAAGCGTGAAATTAACAGCATGCGTCTTCTAATTATCTTTTTTATTACCATACTGCTGATATATTTTATTTTTGTACGATAGACAATAAAAGATGGCTGATCTGATTAAAGTTCTTGCCGACAGTGTTGCAAACCAGATAGCGGCCGGAGAGGTTATCCAGCGCCCTGCTTCGGCAGTTAAGGAATTGGTTGAGAATGCAGTTGATGCAGGAAGCACAAGCATTTAGGTGATATTGAAAGATGCAGGCCGCACCTTGCTGCAGGTAGCAGATAACGGCTGTGGCATGAGCGAGACGGATGCGCGGTTAAGTTTTGAACGTCATGCCACTTCCAAGATCCGTGATGTCAACGACCTGTTTAACATCCGTACCATGGGATTCAGAGGCGAGGCGCTGGCATCTATTGCAGCTATTGCACAGGTAAGCTTAATTAGCAAAAGGCCGGCAGATGAGACAGGTACACACATCCAGATTGAGGGCTCGCGATTCATCAGCCAGGAACCGGTGGCCTGCAATACAGGCAGTATCTTCAGCATTAAAAATCTTTTCTATAATGTGCCTGCACGTCGCAAATTTCTTAAAACCAATTCAACCGAACTAAAACATATCATCACCGAATTTCAACGCATCGCTCTGGCGAATGCCAATATTAGTTTTTCACTCCATCATAACAACACCGAGATTTACAACCTTCAACCCTCATCATTCAAACAACGGATTATTGCATTATTTGGTAAATCGGCGGCACAGTACCTTGTAAATATATCGCTTGACACCGGCATGGTAAAAATCACTGGCTTTATAGGCAAGCCGGAGTACGCGCGTAAATCGGCCGGAGAACAATTCTTCTTTGTAAATAACCGGTTTGTCCGTCATTCCCTGCTTCATAAAGCAGTATTAAATGCATACAACAACCTTATCCCCGCCGGAAGCTATCCGTCTTATTTTATTTATTTTGATGTCGATCCGAAAACCATTGATATCAACATCCATCCCACTAAGACAGAAATTAAATTTCAGGATGAACAAGCGATATTTCAGTTTTTACAGGTTGCCGTACGCGAATCGCTTGGCAAATCAAATTTCATGCCTGCTATTGATTTTAATACCGAGAATAAAATTGAGATACCTCTTCTCAGGAATAATACAATAATTAAACCGCCGGTTATAGATATCAATCCCGCCTTTAATCCATTCGATAAGGACAAATCACGAACCTATTCACAAAATCGCCCTGAGTTGGATGGATGGCAACAGTTATATCCTTCAAAAGAATCAACAGCAGAACAGATCACCGTTCCATTGCCGGCAACCGGTGGCAACCGTCTTTTTCAGTTCAAGCATAAATATATACTGATGCCCGTGAAATCAGGGCTGATGATAATTGATCAACACAGGGCTCATCAGCGCATTTTATTTGAACGATACAAACAGTTGCTGAAAAATAATACCAGTATCGTACAGCAAAATCTCTTTCCTCATCATCTTGATCTTGAACCATCCGATCACGCATTGATACTGGAATTGAAGGAAGACCTTTCAAAGCTTGGTTTTGACATTGCTGATTTCGGAAATCATTCGGTCATTATCAATGGAATTCCGGCAGAAATAAAAAACCCGGATGCCGAGAGTATGATCTACACGATTCTTGACGAATACCGGCAAACCGAAGAAGATATCGGAATCCCGGCATCTGAAAAATCGGCGCGCTCAATGGCCGCCGCATCAGCAATCCCTTATGGAACAGCTCTGTCAACCGAAGAAATGCAAGAAATTGTTGATGCCCTTTTTAGTTGCGAAGCCCCGGGCTATTCACCGGCGGGCAAACCGGTGCTATCCATCCTTTCAAATGATGAAATCGAAAAACGTTTTTAACTCTTTATCACCATATTTGCCGACTTATTTTACCTTTGTACCGATAAAAAAAAATCTATGAATTTCTCGTTTAGCCGCCATTCAAATCCCATCGTTAAAAATCTTCTGATCATTAATATTTTATTACTTCTGACCACCTTTGTAATAGAAAGCACCTATTCGCTTGATCTTACACGGTATCTTGGCCTGTATTATCCGGCATCAGAAAATTTCAGACCTTATCAGTTTATCACCCATATGTTTATGCATGGCGGACTGACCCACCTGTTTTTCAACATGTTTGCACTATGGATGTTCGGCAAAGTACTTGAAAATGTATGGGGCAGTAAACGGTTTTTGTTTTATTACCTGGTTACCGGTGTTGGCGCTGCTATCCTTCATACACTGGTTATCCATTTCCAGATATCTGCAATAATAGATACGGCCAATACATTTTTAAACAATCCAACCCCGGAATTGTTTTCAGCATTTATCCGTAAACATGTATCGCAGCCGTCGGCACAACTGATAGATTTTATTACCGACTGGGAACAAAATCCATCCAGCTATTATCTCATAAGTTTTGCCAAAGGATATGTGAACGACATGATTACAATGAAAACCAACATTCCGACAGTTGGTGCTTCCGGGGCTGTATTCGGCGTATTACTGGCTTTTGGAATGATGTTTCCGAATGTTCAGCTTATGTTACTGTTTCCTCCTGTTCCAATCAAAGCGAAATATTTTGTAACCGGCTACGGGCTTATCGAACTCTATCTGGGCATCACACAACCGGGAAGCCAGGTTGCTCATTTCGCTCATCTTGGCGGTATGTTATTTGGTTTTTTTCTGATCCGCTACTGGAATAAAAACAGAATTGAATTTCTTGAATAATGACTATTGCAGATGATATAAAAGAATCGTTCAGAAAAGGCAGCACCCTCACCCGCCTGATATATTTTAACCTGGCTGCTTTTGTGCTGATAAAGGCCTGTTATGTCATTTTCTTTTTATTTAATAAAGGAGAATGGTTTGAACTTTTTGTCACCGGCGCATTCGCTGTACCTGCTGCGCTGCCCCAATTAGCAGCTAAACCCTGGACTATTCTGACCTATATGTTCCTTCATCTTGATTTCCTTCACATCCTTTTCAATATCCTCTGGTTATACTGGTTTGGTAAAGTATACCTGGCCTACCTTACCGGACGACAGATGCTATCGGTTTATTTCCTTGGCGGATTCAGCGGCGCCGTACTTTATATTCTAGCTTTTAACCTGTTTCCGGTATTTGACAGCATACTGAAAAAATCGGCAGCGCTTGGCGCTTCGGCCGCAGTAATGGCTGTGGCTGTAGCTATTGCCGTATATTTACCCGATTATATTTTTTATCTTGTTTTTATCGGGCCTGTAAAAATCAAATATATTATACTTTTCTTTTTTATCACCGATATCCTGATGATCGGAAACGGAAATGCCGGCGGACACCTGGCACATATCGGCGGCGCTGTCTTCGGATACTGGTTTGCCATTCAATATAGAAAAGGGAATGATATTACCCGCTGGTTTAATCGTATAATGGAGCAACCGGCAACATGGTTCAAATCCAAACCACGCATTAAAGTAACCTATGGCAGTTCACGGTTCGACGACTATGAATACAACAAACGAAAAGCCGATGAACAGGAAGAGATAGATCGTATACTCGATAAAATTGCAAAATCAGGATATAATAACCTGACCCTTAAAGAAAAGGAAAAACTATTCAACGCAGGACGTAAATAATTTAATTCATGAAACAACTCAATTTATTTTTACTCATTTTGATTGTAGTGATTCCGGCAAATGGTCAGCACGGCTATCAACTGAAAAAAATGATGAGTAAAATATATAATGAAAAACTTTATCAACAGAGTCAGCTAATACCGGCAAAACAGGGTTTTTCATTTGTAACTGCACCTCTTCGCGGATTGAACCATGAAATTAAATTGCCCTCAGTACCATCCCAACACCAGAAATCATTTGTACAAAATGATACCTTATTTGTCGGTTATACTCCGGGCGACAGCTTAATCATTACCGGCTCATTCACGCACAACGGTGTAGTTGTTGTTGCCGGAGACGGAATCCTTCGTTTTAAAAATGCCGATGCAACGATTTACGGCGACCTGCTGATTTTCGGAACCCGTGCACTGGTAACTATTGATTCGTCAACCGTTCGTTTCCCGCAATCCTACTTCTATAATCGCGCTGTAGTTATGGCTCTGGGCGCAAAAATCATTGCCCGTAACTCTACACTTGATTACAGCGGCTTATCCCATTCCCTGCTGCTGATTGACTCGGCAAGCGTTTTCTGGGAAAATGTGACTAATCTGGGGTTTACAACCTGCGGACTAAATCACCGGGCACAAATAAACATTAATGGTACCAATACTGCCGGAGAATATATTATGCGGCATAATACCCGTGCAACAATTAAAAACGCAAATACCGTGCTCATCTGGCATTGTATCCCCGACTCATCGTCACTCGATTTTTCATTTCCTGAACCGGATACTGTAAATCATTACATTTTTCACGACTCATTGCCGGGGATTACCAACCTGGACTATATTGTTGAACTGGATTCCTCTACCAATGTTATGTGGGGGCTAATGCCATCAGCCGGATCAACCGTAAATATTCATAACTCGCAATTACGGGTTATTGGTTTATGGTTTGAACGACCAGACACCCTTACCGTATCCGGCTTAATCAACAACACCTATTATCCGGATTTTGACGGAGGGATGACCGACCGGATATTCCGGCTTCAAAACACCTACGTTACAACCTGGAGTTTATACACCTTTAATGATGCTTTTATTAATATCAATGGTTGTACAATGGGAGAAATCGGTTCCCAAAATCGCTCAACAACCATGTCAAGTAACACTTTCGTTGACGGCTCTGGCGGCTACTGGTGGTCAACCGATTCGGCCTTCAATGTAGCCATTAATTCAATTGCCAGCACTGTGCGCTCCGAACGGTACAGTACTTTCCTATATGCCTATTCATTGCTTTTTGCCGGCACCCTGAGCGCAGTGCATCAATCGGTATTACTCGTGGCACAATGTTCAGTTGTTTCCAACCCGGTAGCATACGATCATGCAGCCGCATGGTTTGTGAATATTTCATCACCCGACACCTGTTTTAATCAATCCCTGGTTACAGTAAAAGGATCGGCCTTCATTGATAAAGCCGCCGGCAGTCCACTGGCTGATTTCAGCAAATATCGCCTGTACTGGCAAAAAACAGGGGATATCGCCTGGACCCTGATAAACGAACAATACACAGAAAAAAGGAACGACACCTTAGGGATATGGAATACCAGCGGATTACAGTCAGGCGATTATCTGCTGAAGGCAGTTATTTATGATAATTCACCAGACAGCAATGCGTTAGAAGCCATCCGGCAGGTTTTTGTTGATCCATTGACACAACAACCTGTTAATTCGGCTGCATCCTCTCTGGTTATTTACCCCAGTCCCGCATCCGATTATCTGTATTTATCTACATTTGAAATTTTTAATTCTGTAAATCTCTATTCACCAACCGGCATTTTGCTAAAAACGTGGAAAAATCATCATGGACCATTTCCCATTGACTGGCTAAATCCCGGTATTTATTTCTTGCAGTTTAACTCAAACAATAACAACACGTTACTACGGTTTATAAAACAATAATCCTGCGCTTGGTATATTTCTGATAGCTGTTTAGATAAAAAATAGTCGGAAAAACCATAAATTTTTCATCCGATGCAACATTTGTACTATATTTTGAGAAAATAGAGCAACACATATTTTTTTATTCGTATTACATTTATTACATCAGCATTATACGGATGGCATCTGGACTAAATTACAATTTCAAATGGTATACGATTCTGAAAAGAATGAATACATTCAAATATATTATTTTAATATGGTTGTGCAATATGGTCGGCACTTATGCTCAATCCTATTTTCAAGGGTTTGAAGAAACAAGTATCCGGCCCTCCTGTTGGTCGGGAGCAACCTTTTCCAATAAATTATGGGATTCTGTATTCGATGGACGAAGAGCCGCCATCTGTGGCACTTTTGCCACCGGCTATGGCGGAGGTAAACCCAACTGGTTAAAAACAGCGCAATTTAATCTGACAGCGCCAAGCACCAATCAATGGATTATGCTGTGGTACCGTACAACCAATCCTGCAATTGCACAACCGGCATCGTTCCGCATCGTGCTCGAAAACCAATCAACTATGGCATTAACTCCGGTGTCAAACTGGGTTGACGCTTTAGCTGCCGGATATGATTGGGAAAGTATAAAACTCTTTTTTCCCTCTGTCACTCCGGGCAATTACAAAATAGTTATTGAAGCATTATCCAGCACAAATACGCTCGCGATAGACGCTGTGGAAGCTTCAGTAAACATCAACAATACATCGGCAATATTATCATCGGTGAGTATAGCAATTACCGGAGGAAGCAATCCGAATTGTTCGGCTCCCATTACGTTCACTGCCACGGCCGTTAATCCACAAACACCGGTATCGTACACCTGAATATTAAATTACGACAGTGTGGGTACTTCTTTATCTTATACCTGCGATACCTGTAATTATGGCGATTCGGCTTACATCATCATGCATACCGGCAGCCCCTGTCCTACTCATATTCTTTCAAATAAAATAGCCATACTCCCTTGCGCAACCAATATCATCATCATCACCAATACATCACCGGAACGCTTTTGTAAAGGTGCAGCAACAGGGTCTATCATATCGTTTAATACTACTCTGCCCGTAACACCGGTTTATGAAGTTGAATTATCGCAACCAAACACAAAAATGTTTTCCGGCACACCTCCTGTTCTGGGAACAGGTGTGGGCTCGCCAATAAGTATCAGCATTCCGAACACATTAGCCCCCGGGAAATATTATCTGCGGATTCATTCATCATCGGGTGTTTACTCAAATAACCTCGACAGTATCACAGTCTACACCCCACCGGTTGCCTATGCCGGTTCCGACATCAACCTGTATTTTGGTATTGCCCGTATGCTGACAGCGAGCGGTGGCAGTTCGTATATCTGGAATACCGGTCATTCAAGCGCATCTATTTCTGTCAATCCGCCAGTTACATCTAACTACAGTGTTACCGTTACTGATGCCAATGGTTGTAAAGATGAAGATACAGTGATGGTTAATGTTCTTCAATTAACTGCAGCATCGGCAATCACACATGTATCGTGTACGGGCGGAACAGATGGAAGCATTACAGTTAGTCCGTCAGGGGGCATCACTCCCTATTTGTACATCTGGTCAAATTCAGCAACAATAGCACAGCTTACATCATTGTCAACCGGTATCTATAGAATAACTGTTTCGGACAATAATAGCTGTCTGTATTCTTCATTATTCACCGTAACACAAGCTGCAGGCATAACGATTACTCCTTCGATCACTCATGCTTCCTGTGCAGCAGGGGGCAATGGAGCCCTGTCGGTCACACTGTCGGGCGGCTTCACACCCTACACTGTTACATGGAATACCGGATCAACAGTACAGACCATCACCGGACTTTCATCAGAGACATACAATATCACGGTAACCGATAACAACGGATGTGTCAAATCATCAGCTTTGATCATCACTGAAGCGGCAGGTATCACTGCTTCCTTTTCCGCTTCACATGTATCCTGCAACAGCGCATCGAATGGCTCATTGTCGGTAACTGCAGGCGGTGGCTTATCGCCATATACCATCCTATGGAGCACCGGTACATACTGCTCCGGTTCAGTATGCAATATAGCAAGTCTCACAGCAGGTAATTACCAGACAACAGTAACCGATAATAATAATTGCCGGTTTGTTTCATCGGCTACCATCACTCAACCTATGGCTATCGGGTTAACAGCATCAATTACGCATGTTGCATGCATGAGCGATAATATCGGAGTCATCTCAATTATTCCGGCAGGTGGCCAGTCACCTTACTCTTTTCTTTGGTCAACCGGCTCTACTACATCGTTAATATCATCATTAACCGCCGGAAACTACCCTATCACAATTTCTGATAATTATGGTTGTTCCCTTGACACCGTGCTTACAGTTAATGAAAACAGTGGTATTAATATTTCTATCATAACGCTGCAATATCCTACTTGTTACACAACCAATGATGGCTCTCTGGATATAGATGTTACCGGTGGCTTTTCACCTTATACCTACCGGTGGTGTACATCCGGCACAACGCAGGATGCATCAAACC
>CAZRNJ010000070.1:0-10321 GCA_964601385.1 uncultured Bacteroidales bacterium
GGGCCGTACCAGGCTAAAAGTACCGGTGGTATCACTTGGGGTTATGCGTGCCGACACGCCGGGTATTGTCAGCCGTTCGCTTGAGATGGGCGTACTCCACCTCGATACCGCACATGGATACCAGGATGGCCGTAACGAAGAGATGCTCGGCCAATTATTGAAAAATTATCCGCGCGATAAATATATCATCTCTACAAAAATTTATATGCCGCGCGATAAAAACACACGTCAATTCACTACCGAAGCTACAAATGAAAAATTTCATGAACTGCTTGACATCAGTTTAAAACGGTTACAACTGGATTATGTTGATATCCTTTATTTACATGTATGCGACAACCGTGACCATGTTCTTCATCCCGACATGCTTGAGTCAATGCGTCTGGCCAAACAACAAGGCAAAACACAATTTACAGGAGTATCAACACACCACAGCGAACCGGAAGTAATTGATGCCGCTATTGAATCAAAATTTTACGATATAGTACTATCGGCCTATAACTTCAAACAAAAACATCATGAGCAGGTACGCGATGCGTTGAAAAGAGCGCATGATGCTGGGTTAGGCACTATTGTGATGAAAACAATGGCCGGCGCATATTACGACAAAGAACGTCAGAAACCCATCAACTGCACAGCAGCGCTTAAATGGGCTATACGACATGATTTTGTTCATACCTCAATACCCGGCGCCTCAACCTTCGAAGAAGCCGAAAAAAACTGCGCTGTTATGTATAATCCGCAAATAACAGATACAGATATTAAAGAACTTGAAGAAGGCCTTCAATACAGCTCACTGTATTGTACCGGATGTGGTGAGTGTACATGCCAGTGTCCCTTTGGACTTCCCTTTAATGATATTATGCGCAGCTATATGTATGCATACGGCTACCGTGATCTCCATCTGGCGAAAAAAACAATAGAATCGTTATCGCTTAACGCTGATCCCTGCAGTAATTGTACCGACTGTAAAGTAACGAATTGTCCGAACGGATGGGATATACGCGCCAAAATTCATGATATCCTTCGAATAAAAACAATACCGGACGAATTTATAGTATAGTTAAACCATTTTAATCCGCATCGGGCAGTTGTTCAAAAATGTAGATCCACGATTTTTCCTCTGCGATAACTGAAGGTACGGATAAAAGTTGCAAATTCTTAAGCGGAGAAGATAAATCTGATCCGTCAGCAATCTTACCGCGAAGACAAACAGCCATCATCCCGTTTAGGTCATACTTTTCACCACCTGACAGCACAATGAGTTCTCCATCGGAAATCCAATCGCGAAGCCGGCGCAATTTCATGCTTCGGTACTTTTCTGATGCCCGGAGGATATTTTCGGTAATATGATAACCAGCAAGCTGCCATAAATTAAACACTAGCTGAGGCGCCTTGTGTTCAAGATTCAATAAAGTCGTTTTACTAATTTTGAGTGTTGTTACCGGCGATTCGGCCGTTACACTGCCGCTGCGCGTCAGCCCTGTAAGCATTCCTGTTTCACCAAAACAATCCCCTTGTCGCAAGAGGTCGCGTAATTCACCATCAATCGTAACCTTGGCCGTTCCACGCAAAAGAATAAAAATATCTTCAGATGGTCGTCCTTGTTTTATAATATCCTCACCAACCGAATAGATCATCGTTTGGGAATTTCGAAGGATTTGCTGCAAGACAGATATATCCAGATCATTAAACAGATTATTTTTCTTCAGCACATCCATTGGAGAAGATTTTAAAAAGTCGCTGGTTGATCTGCTGATGCGAATGATTTTTTCATTAATCATTTCCTCAAGCAATAATGCTTCATCTTCGGTGATACGGTGCTGTTTTGCCATTCTCTGCACCGTCATTTTTTCATGATTAAGCAATAAACGTATGGCCTGCCGTGTCTCAATTGCGCGATAAATCTCGGGGTATGATTCCTTCAGATTTCGTAAAAAAGTCAATCCCTGTATTTTATTTTCGTTGATTTCATCTTCTAGCAGCTCAAAATCTGTTTTACCCGAAGAATGAACATTACCTGCTATACTGATTTGAAAATTATTAAGTGTTTTCAAGGTTTCTTCCTGAGCATGTACAAATGCGCGAGCCGAATCGTAGCCGGACGATAAAAGATTAAAAAACTGCCGGCTGACTATATTGCCAATAACAGGTAATCGCTGTAAATATTTCAGGATAACAGGTGTTTTCCACAAATATTCGATATCCTTGCGTTTTGATAATGGGATGGTTCCGTCATGATCAAGCATAGAATCAATCGCCGAGGATAATTCAAGCACTGCATTGCCATCTACCAGACCATCTTCAAACAGTTCCCAGTAAGCGCTCTTTTCTTTCTGCAACAGCCGTTTGCGCATCTCGGCGATAGAAGCCGCAGTGGTTGATTCGTGTTGCTCAACTCCGGGCAAATAGGTATAAACAGCTTCCCAGTCGGCGCCACTCATAAAACGGTCGGTTTTTAGCTTTTCGATAGCATTCTCACCCGACTGCCGGACGAAAGACAAGCCGGCCTGTATCATACGTCTCTTATCTTCGGTGGGACGTGCAAGGCCAAGCCATTCAATCAGTTTTTTCATTGTTGTAGCATTGATTAACGAAGTAAGCATAACAATACCCGCCGTTAAAAACAATACCTGATTACGAATATCCGGATGAATCTTTTCGTTGCCTGCAACCACCAATGCCAAGGCCAACGCAATAGCACCGCGTAACCCACCCCACCACGAAACAATAATATCCGCGGGCTTAACACCATAACCTATTCGTCGCATAATCGGATAAAACAACCAGAGCATAATAAACCGTACCATTAGCAATCCGAGATATACCAGGCCGAGGATAATAAAATCGTTGGCCGTGAACTGTGTCCGCTTTGCAATAACAACACCAACAATAATAAATATTAACGTATTTGCTATAAAGACAGCCAGCTCCCAAAACTCGTGCAGGAAATGATGCACCGAGGGACTAAACTTTGTACGTCCCACAGCGGCACAATAAACGCCTAAAGCACATAATCCAAGAACTCCGGAAACATGAAAAAAATTCTCGGCCAGAAAAAACGTAAGATACGAACCCGCGATAATAGTTGTGATCTCAAACATCGGGTCATCGAATACCTGTTTGATCCAATGAATCAGAATCCATCCAACGATAAGCCCCACAAGCGTTCCGCCAAAAGCCACTTTAAGAAATGATAAAAACGGATTAACATCACTCGCCTCTCCCGTAAGCGGAAGAAGAAAAACCATAAACAGCACGATAGCGGTTCCATCATTTAAAATAGATTCACCATCAATTAGTGTACTGAGTTTTTTACTTACACCAAGCTCCTTGAGCAAAGCCACAACCGAAACAGGGTCAGTAGCGCTAATAAGAGCACCAAACATCAAAGCCGCAATCCAATCCCATTGCATAAGCCCAATGCCGGAATACACAATACCCATAATTACTACTGCTGTTAATGCCAGGGCAACAAGTATTCCCGGTACAGCAAGTATCAGCGAATTGGTAAACGATTTTTTGAATGTATGAACATCCATATTAAAAGCTGCCTCAAAAATAAGAGTAGGCAAAAATATAAACAGAATAAGATGAGGATCAATATTTCCAGCCCAATTCAACGAACTGTCAAGCAGTGGCAAATGAACAGAAAACAATCCTGTTCTGCTAAAAATGCCCAGCAGAAGTCCGAAAATAATTAACAGCACTGTATATGGCACAGGCCACCGGCGTAGAAAGTGACGGGTTGCAGTGCCAATGAATAAAGCAATGATAATAAAAAACAAAGGACTCATATCGGTGTGATGCTCCTCTGTATGCTCATTTATTGATTCAACAGGATGTACTTGCTGATTGGTGGTTTGCACAGATACTTGCTCATGAGTATCTTCCGGCTGACTGTAAATAGCGGAAACAAATAATAACAGCCCGGCAAACAATAAAACAACAAATTGTGTTTTCATATTGCTATATAAATTGGTTATACAACGAAAATACTAAAAAAAATCAAAAACTACCATGCAGTGAATACTGGCTGGTATTGCAAAATAAAGATGAATAGAAAGTGAGCGATGGCTTATTGGTTTGCAGTTTACGAACCAGATGAAGCACCGGCATCCCTGTATTGATTTTCAGGTATTTTGCGGTTCGCCGGTCGGCCGGGAGCGCCCGCAAACGCTGCTCGCCGCCACGGATATCCACTCCGTAATGATTACGGAGAATTTCAAATAGCGAACGGTTTTCAAAACTACGATTGCAGAAACGGGGCAGATCAATATTCGGCAAGTAATTCGTATCAAAAAAAACCGGTTTATCATCTATATGCCGCAACCGTTCAAGGTAAATGCATCCCGACTCTTTCACTATTTCGGACAGAGGAAAAAAGAAACTTTCGGGCCATGGCCGTATTTCTGGGCCGGTGATAATATGGGTTTTAACATGCGTCTCGCCCAATGCCGAAGTTGTTCCAGCGATAGATAAAATACCCACTTCCTTCGGTGAAAGATGTACAATACTCCCTTTTCCCTGATGCTTGGTAATATAGCCATCGGATGCCAGCGCATCCAGCGCACGGCGTACGGTAGGCCGTGTGATTCCATGTACCCGGCACAAATCATGCTCACTCGGCAGAATGCTGCCTTCAGGATAAACACCGCTCAGGATATGACGTTTTAACAACTCATACAGTTGCTTATAGGGTGATAAATGTATAGCCATAGCGATTTAAATCCTGGTAACTTGTAAATACAAGTTTAAAAATAATTTATGCAAATATATGAAAAATTGAGAATTACAAAGCATTTTACAAGTAACACCAAAAAAATAGTTAAACTTGTCTATACAAGTTAGAAATAAAAAGTATACCTTTGCATAGAATAAAATAAAAACTGAAATAATCATTTCAAACCCTATCATTACATGGCTACACCCGTTATTATGCCCCGCCAGGGCCAGTCGGTCGAATCTTGTATCATCACCGCATGGCATAAGAAAAAAGGCGATAAAATAAAGAAGGGCGACATCCTGTTCAGTTATGAAACAGATAAGGCCTCGTTCGAAAAAGAAGCCGAAGATGAAGGGGTACTGCTCGAAATATTTTTTAACGAAGGGGACGATGTGCCGGTATTGGTAAATGTAGCTGTTATCGGTCAGCCTGGAGAACCGGCAGATGGGTTCAGGACACCCGGAACAACGCCGGTTACCCCTGAAAAAAAAGAAGAAAAGAACGAGCCGGCAGCATCAACCGTTCAGCCCGATATACATGATGCGCCAACTCACCTTTCAGATGAAATACTGGTTTCGCCACGGGCAAAAGCACTGGCCGCAAAATTAGGCGTTCCGCTCATGCATGTTCGCGGCACAGGACCGCAAGGCAGAATAATTGAAGACGATATAAAAAATTATGCGGCCACATCCGGCATAATGACAAAACTGGCCGGAGTAATTGCATCGGAAACAGGGCTCACTCCGCCGTCACAAGGCACGGGTATAGGAGGACGGGTACTCAGCAGTGAACTGTCATTGCATGCGGCCTCCGGCGACAGTGAAACTAAAAAGCTATCGAACATCCGCCGCATCATTGCCACCAACATGCTGAAATCACTGCAATCATCGGCACAGCTTACGCATCATCTTTCGGCCGATGCCCGCAACATATTGGCTTTACGCGAAAAAATCAAACCACAGGCCGAACAAGGGGTACTGCCAAATATTACAATCAACGATATGGTTTGCTTTGCTCTTATCCGCGCATTGCTGAAACATCCTGATGCCAACGGACATTTTCTGGGTGACAGCATCCGGTTGTTCCGCCATGTGCATCTGGGTTTTGCTGTTGATACACCACGCGGGCTCATGGTTCCTGTTCTGCAAAATGCCGACACATTAACGCTTCCACAACTTTCGCTCAAACTGAAAGAACTTGCACAACAATGCAAAGAAGGCAAAATTGATCCCGGCTTGCTTTCCAGTGAAACCGGATCATTTACCATTTCCAACCTGGGTAATTATGGTATCGAAATGTTTACCCCTGTGCTCAATATTCCGCAAATCGGCATTCTTGGCGTAAATACCATATCGCATAAACCCAAAGACATAGGACAGGGAACAGTGGCCTTTGTGCCACATATCGGACTTTCGCTCACTTATGACCATCGCGCGTTAGACGGCGCTCCGGCATCAGTTTTTCTCCGCGACATACGCAATGAAATTGAATCCCTGAATATTGAACTCTAAATAAAAAAACATGAAAAAAATTATCTTCTTTCTTGCTTGTCTGCTGCCATTTATTACGCAGGCACAAAAAAACATCAGCGATTCGGCAGACAAGGCATGGTTCCCCGAAGCAAAATTCGGCGTATTTATTCACTGGATGCTCGATGGCATTAGCTATGACTCACTCTGCGCCGATTATAAAAAATTCAGTCCATTGGTTGCCGCATCTGCACAAAAATTTACAGCCGCCAATTTCAACCCCGGATTCTGGGCTGAGCAATTCAAATCGTGGGGCGCTAAGTATGTTGTCATTACAACCAAACATCACATTGGTTTTTCGTTGTACGACTGTGATGGTAAAGATTTCAGCGCTGCAAAGGCATCGCCTGCGAAACGCGACCTGTTAAAAGAATATGCCGACGCCATGCGTGCTGCTGGACTAAAAGTGGGTTTTTATTTCAGTTTACCCGATGCCATGAATCCCGACTACTGTTCGATTGTGATGAACGAAAAAAGTGTTGACTGGCAAAACAGTGATTTTGGACGCTGGCAGAAATTCACCAACCAGATGCTTGCAGAAATACGACACCTGTGCATCAACTATGGCACTGTTGACCTTTTCTGGTTCGACGGCGACTGGGAACGTACAGCCGAACTGTGGCGCAGTTTTGATATTGCTGATACGATCCGGAAATATCAACCCCATGCTGTAATCAACAACCGGCTGCGACATATTGAACTGGGCGATTATACAACACCCGAAATGGTGCTGCCGGTTAACAAACCGGTTTGGAACAGCGGCTGGTTCGAGTTATGCACAACACTGGGTTATAACTGGAATGGCCCCGATGCATTTAAAAACCTTAAAAACCCTGCTGAACTGGTTCGTATTTTCGGTGATATGATATCCATAGGCGGCAATGTATTGCTCAATATATCGCCTGATTATACCGGTAAAATATCAGATGAACAAATAGAAAAAATGTCCGAGCTCGGTAAATGGATTACCTCCCACAGCGAAGCAATTTATGGCGCTAAACCCGGCCTTCCGCACGGATTATTCAATGGCGCATCTACACATAAGGGTTCAACCATCTATCTTATTGCCTACGAAACGGCACCTGAACTGGTAGTAAAAAACCTCGAAGGAGAAATCGAAAGCATCACCCATCTGAAAACAGGGACGCCACTCAAATGGCGCAACATGGCCGACTATCACAGCGAAAACAATACCAAAGGATGGCGCTTCATCACTTTACCTGATAATCTGAGAGAAGAATTTGCTACTGTTATTAAAATAAAATTTAAAGACAAAAAAGTTACGATTAAAGCGCCAACCGGCGAAAGCATTATTTGGATGGATTAAATGTCTGCTAACAAAAAATAAAATCATGAATCAATACGATCTCGGAATCATTGGCGGCGGACCTGCCGGCTATGTGGCTGCTGAACGCGCCGGAAAAAAAGGAATGAAAGTGGTTCTTTTCGAAAAGAAAGAACTGGGCGGTGTATGCCTTAACGAAGGGTGCATCCCTACCAAAACCTTATTATACTCGGCAAAGATTTACGATAATGCGAAACACAGCGATAAATACGGAGTAAAAACAGAAAATGTAACGATTGATTTTCCGGCGATGATGCAGCGGAAAAACAAAGTGGTTAAAAAACTCGTTGGCGGTATCGGTATGCAGATGAAGCACTACGGCGTTGAAGTAATCAGGGCCATGGCTGTTATTACCGGCCAAAAACAAAGCATAACAACCATTGTTGCTGAAGAAAAATCGTTTGAATGTAAAAACATTCTGATCTGTACCGGTTCCGAAGCCTTTGTGCCTCCCATTGCCGGAATAGACAAAGTTAATTACATGACAAACCGGGAGATCCTGCAGATCACCCATATCCCTGCATCACTCAATATCATTGGCGGCGGTGTAATCGGTATGGAGTTCGCCGGTTTTTTTTCATCCATGGGAACAAAAGTAAATGTCATTGAAATGATGCCTGAAATCCTTCCTGGCGGAGACAGCGAAATTATTGCAATGTTTCACAAAGAGATGGAAGCCAAAGGGATTAAATTTTTCCTCAACGCTAAAGTGATTGAAGTAAAAGAAAAAGAAGTATTCTTTGAACGCGAAGGAAAAAAAGAATCTGTAAGCGCCAACGAACTGCTGGTGAGCGTTGGTCGCAAACCTGTAATCTCTGGTTTCGGACTGGAGACACTGGGTGTTGAAACCGTAAAAGGCGGTATCAAAATTGATGAAAAATGCAAAACCAATATACCCAATGTATATGCCGCCGGAGATGTTAAGGGTTATCATCTGCTGGCGCATGTTGCAAGCCGTGAAGGTGAGGTAGTGGTTAACAATCTTACCGGCCATAACGACATTATGCGATACAACGCTGTTCCAGGGGTAGTATACACCAATCCCGAAATTTCCGGTGTCGGGCTAACCGAAGATTCGGCAAAGCAAAAAGGGATACGGTATAATGTATTGAAACTTCCAATGACCTATGCCGGCCGCTTTGTTGCCGAAAATGAAGGAAAAAACGGGCTCTGCAAGGTTATCACCGGTGCGCAACACAACGAGATACTTGGCGTGCAGATGATTGGAAATCCCAGTTCCGAAATGATTTACGGAGCATGTATGGCTATTGAGATGCAAATGCGGGCTAGTGATATTGAAGAAGTGATATTCCCTCATCCAACAGTATCAGAAATTTTTAAAGAAGTTGCCGCAAGCCGATAACCGATATTTATATTTCACATTAAAAAATACAAACCAGATAATAAATTCTCAGATATGCCAAAAACACAAATGATAGACCCCTTGGTGGTCAGAAAAAAAAGCGAGATCACGTTTAAACCTATACCGGTAAACGCATATGACAAAACCATAGAACAGGAAAAGAAAAATTTTTCGAATGATGATTTAATACGGATTTACCGCGATATGGCTATTATCCGCGAGTTTGAAACCATGTTAAATCTGATAAAAACAACCAACGAGTATAATGGAATCAAGTACAATCATCCCGGACCAGCCCACCTGAGCATCGGACAAGAAGCGGCTGCCGTAGGTATGGCTTATACACTGAGCATAGATGATTTTATTTTCGGTTCACACCGCAGTCATGGCGAAATACTGGCCAAAGGGCTTTCTGCCATTCATCAGTTGGATGATAAAACATTGCTTACAATTATGAAGGATTTTTTTGATGGCGCAATATTGAACGTAGTTGAAAAAGGCGCTAACGGCAATGTAAAAAATCTGGCCATTGATTTTCTGCTGTATGGCACCCTGGCTGAGATTTTTGCGCGTCATAACGGGTTCAACCGTGGCCTGGGTGGCTCTATGCATGCATTCTTCACTCCTTTCGGTATTTATCCCAACAACGCCATTGTAGGCGGCTCAGGTGATATTGCCGTTGGCGGCGCACTCTATAAAAAAATAAATAAAAAACCCGGCATCGTAGTTGCTAATATTGGTGATGCATCCATGGGTTGCGGGCCGGTATGGGAAGGAATCTCTTTTGCCGCTATGGATCAATTCAAAAAATTATGGACCGGTGAATATCAGGGCGGACTACCAATTATCTTTAACTTCATGAACAATCAATACGGCATGGGCGGACAAACCTGCGGTGAAACCATGGGGTACGAAATACTCGCGCGTGTAGGCGCCGGAGTCAATCCCGAGCAAATGCATTCGGAGCGTGTTGATGGCTATAATCCGCTTGCCGTGATTGATGCATTCAAACGGAAACGCAAAATACTGGAAGAAAAAAATGGACCTGTATTACTCGATACGCTGACCTACCGCATCAGCGGCCATTCACCGTCTGATGCTTCATCCTATCGTTCGAAGGAAGAAATCGAGGCATGGGAAAAATCCTGTTCAATTATTGAGTATGGCAATAAACTAATCGCCGCTAAAATAACCACACAGGCCGATCTGGATAAAATGCGCCATTCAATTAAAGAACTGGTAACAAAGATAACAACCCTGGCCGTTGACGATAAGATTTCGCCGCTGATGGATATGGAAAAAAATCCTAACCGGATTGGAGATATGATGTTCTCAAATAAATCGGTTGACAATATGGA
>CAZRNJ010000071.1:0-10094 GCA_964601385.1 uncultured Bacteroidales bacterium
GCTATGAAGGCTAATTGCCTTCTGGCTCTTTAGAATTTATTCCGGACAACAGTGTTAAAAAATCAAATAATCTTGATAAGGCAGATCATTTTGTATCCTGTGTCTTTGTTGGGGAAAATGTTCTAGGTTTTATTTCTGGGATTGGTTGTGTGTTTTTGTTTGTAATTATGGGTGATGATGTTGATTGTATTGTTATTATTCTCTATGGGTAAGGAATTTTTATATTCTGACTCAGTGGTTGTAATTGTTTACCTTTGTGATGTGAAAATAATTTTACAACAACTGAATCTTCCGGATATTGAGCTGAAGATTACCGATGAAGGCGGCTCAGCATTGGTATTTGATATTCTTCGAAAAAAGTATGTTCGCCTTACACCTGAGGAGTGGGTGCGACAACATATCATTCATTATTTTATTCATCAATTGGGATATCCTGCAGGACTTATTGCTGTTGAGATGCAGATCAGATTAAACCGGATGGTCAGGCGTTGTGATATTATCGTATTTGACAATGCGGGTAATCCATTAATGGTAACCGAATGTAAGTCGTTTACCATGCCGTTAACTCTGAATGCTTTCGAACAGGTTATCCGGTATAATAGTGTTCTTAAGGTAAATTATATTGCAGTATCTAATGGGCTCGATCATTATTGTTGCCGGATGAGCAGTGATGGGAGCTGGGAGTATCTGCCGGCTTTTCCTGCTTATCATGCGCTTTTTGGTTGACGGATCAGTTGCAGAAACAGTTCATCCATCCAGCCATTGGAGTCCTTTATCCATTCTTTCCGTGTTCCTGTAACCTCAAATCCGGCTCCGGTGAATAATGCTATGCTCGCAGTATTGTCTGCATTGATGTTGCAGTAAAGCTGGTGCAACTGTAGTATCTCAAAGCTGTAACGTATAACTAAAGACAGCGCTGTTTTTGCATAACCTTTCCGGCGGTTTTCGGCACCGGCAATTAAAATTCCTATGCCGGCACGCATGTGGTATGGATCAAAATCGAAAAGGTCAATTGCACCCACCGGTTCTTTAAACTGTATTATCAGCCGGAGCTGTTTGGTCTCATAGATGTCTTTGTGTGCGTGTTTCAGATATTCATTAATGATGTATCTGGAGATGGGCGTAATGGTTTCGCCTGCCTTCCAGATGGTGGTGTCATTTTCCCATTGATACAGTAATTCGGCATCGTCCGGCTCTAAAGCCCGTAAACTGATATTTTCAGATACAAGAAGGTTCAACAGTATTTATTTAAACCGGACAATATAGATGTCCTCTTTCATTTCTTTCTGCTCTGTGTTGATTCTTGAAATATAGCCGTAATCGCCATTTCCTGCAGGACAGAAATAAAGATCATCATCGGTGGTGTTTAGCGGGTATCCCACATTTACCGGCTTGCTCCATCCATTGCCGGTTTTGGTACAGTAAAAGATGTCATATCCGCCCATGGTGGTGTGGCCTTGTGAACTGAAAAATAGTTTTTGTCCATCGGCAGTAATAAATGGCGACTCTTCGTTAAAAAGAGTATTGACATTAATTCCCATATTTTCTGGCTTCCCCCACTCTCCATTGCTCTTCTTCTCCATCTTGTAAATATCAACCCCGCCTATACTATTCTGATAGGTTGCTGTAAAAAAAATCGTGTTACCATCAGCCGAAATACTTGCATGACCTTCATAGTATTTTGAACTGAGGGGTTTAAATTTTTCAATTACCGTCCATTTCTTTTCTGTACTGTTGTAGTGACTGGTATAGATGTTGTAATTGTCGTAGTCGTTTTGAACAAAGAACATTTGTTTGCCATCGGATGAAACGGAACAGATATAGAGTTTGCCATCCGATTTAATTTCCTGATTAATGTTTCTCGGCTTAGTCCATGTAGCTTTTAACGGGTCAATCTGCATCAGATATAATCCGTCGTAAAATTTCAGACGATTCATGAAAATAAACAGCGAGTCATTGGCGCATCCCACAGGTCTGAAATTGGGGCTGTTATTATTGATGTCATCATTCATCCGTTCAAACGTAATAGGAGAGGGCTTGGCCATCATCTGTTTGGCATTGGAGCATGCAGTAATCTGCAATTTCGAAAATTTCAGATTATCATCGTTTTTGTCCAAAAAAGAATTGTATTTACGGTAATTTAGCACGGCTTTTTCAAAGTCGCCGGCAATATGATAACCGATAGCCAGCCAGAAGAAGGTCTCAGTCGGGCTGGTTGTTTCTTTGAACTGGCCTTCTGTGAAATCCATACTGATACTTTGTGAGGCATTCTCAAGATAAGGGATGGCCTTGGTTTTTTCGTTTTCAAGATGAATATAACAAAGTCCGATATAATAATTGATGTTCGCATTGTTAATGCCTTTGTCAAATACCTTTTTGAAGTTAAACAGGGCTTCACGGTAATCTTCGATGGCAACAAAATAAATACCATCGTAGAAGTATTGTTTCAGTTCCTCCTGCATTTGTGCCGATGTGTTGTTGCTGCTGAACGAAAGAACAACAACAAACAGGATGAGTATTTTTTTAAGCCAATTCATTCTCTGTAATTGTTACAAAGATAATAAAACATTAAATAAATTACAATAATGAAGTTGAAAGCTGTATAAGGGGTTGGTTCAGGGTAATGTAAACCTGTAGATATAAGCGTCATGGTGGCCTAATCCTTCTCTTTTAAAAACGGATAAAATTCCTTGTGAGCCATCCTGTATCGGGAAGAAAAAGAGGTCGTCATCGGTGGTATTGATGGGATAGCCGATATTCTGTGGCTGTCCCCAGTTATTTCCATTACGATCCGACACAAAAATATCAAACCCACCCATGGAATTATGACCCAGAGAGCTGAAGAATAATTTAGTGCCATCATCGGTTAAAAAAGGCGTTTGTTCATCAAACCGCGTATTAATGGCAGCGCCTATATTTACTGCAGGCCCCCATTCACCTTCATTATCTTTTTCCGATTTGTAAATGTCAAGTCCGCCTTGTCCGCCCTCACGGTTGCTGGTAAAGTAGAGTGTTTTACTATCTGATGTGATTGCTGCATGTGACTCCCAGTACTTGGTATTAATGTTTTTATTCAGTTTCTGGATCAGTGACCAGCGTTTATTAAAATAGCGGCTTACAAAGATGTCACCGCCAAAATCAATGGAGACATAAAAATAAATTTCGTCACCGTTATATGAAATGGATGTAGGATAACACTTATTGTCAATACCTAACTCAGGAATAATATTTACCGGTTTTCCCCATTTACCGTCTGTTTTGCGTCGCGCAATGAATACGGCATCATAAAATTTTTGTTTTGTAACATAGACCATTACGCTGTCATTCCCCGAAATCAGAACATTTATATTGGGCATATTATCATTGGGCGGCATGCCTAAGTTTTCAACCGACACTGTAACCGGATTAGCTATCATTTTTTTTGCCGTCTCGCAGGTTTTAATTTCTTCCCATGCAACTTGTTTATCGTACAGAGTGCTGTCGGCTAATGAAATGAATTTTTTATAACTTTCGATGGCTTCATCCAAACGATTATTAATACGGTATGCAACCCCCAGTTGAAAAAGCGCATCCATCGGGGCACGGGTTTCTTTCAGTGATGATTCTTTGGTCGTATTGGCTACTACCTTGCTTGCTGACTCGAACGCTTCTACAGCATTATCTTTCAGATAGGGAGTGTTCAGCATACATAGCCCGATACGGTATTTAAGATTATAATTGTTCGGAATATAAGATGACAACAAACGGTAGAGATGCAGGGCGTCCTGATAGTCACCGTACAGCAGAAACGACTCGGCTTCAATAAACATTTCTTTGTAATTCCCCTTGAAGTAATTGAAGTTTTGTTTCTGTGCCTGTGTGGCGATAAAAAACAGCAGAGAAAAAATTGCAAGTAATGTAAGCCGCATTCTTTTCAGTATTAATCAAACAAAAATAACATTTTTTATTTATTCCGGCTATCCCTGATATGTTTATCTAACCGGTTGATATTGTTGAGAATAATCTGTATGTCATGGGTTATGCTGTATTCTTTGGCATAAATGATATTAATTTTTGCTGGTTCGGCGGCGCTTACAGTATTTGGTTTAAGCCCGTCAGCCAGATCCAGAACACCTGTTTTCAGCGGTGGCAAATGGTCTTCTGGCGGCTTGACAGGAATATACCCAACCCATGTTTTTTTTCCTGTTAATACATAAAAAATATTTAATAGCAAATGAATGGGCTTTTTGATGAACAGGAATAACAGAGGGGACAAGAGTAAGAAGAACAGGGAAAGGCCGATGTCTAAAAGTCGTTTATTACGGCGGTTAACGGGTTTATTTATTGAACTGATCTCGACAGTATAGAGATCGCCGGAGGTGTTAACTGAATTGCTGCCAATCACCGACATGCTTTCGGGAGGTGCAATTTTAAAATCTACTTTTTCGCCGGCCAGCTTCAGCATTTCGCTGATAATATCGCGGGTAGTAATTTCACGGGCGCAAAAAATTATTTCTTCAATGCGGTGAACCGAAATCATTTCCTGCAATTGAAAAAGTGTACCGATATACTGGGGCGGATAATCGCCTTTCTCCGGATAGATATAGCCCGCGATGTCTGCAGCCGGGGTGGTTGAGTGAAGGATGGCTGTAACACGGTCGGCTTCTTCGGGATAACCGACTATTGCGATGCGTTTTTTTTGGAACCGTCCAATCAGCAATGTCCGGTTATTAAACAGTAAGGTTGAAAGAATTCTTGTAATCAAGAGCGCAATGAGACACCAGCCGCTTCCTAAAAGAATGAGCGCCCGCGAGAACCGGAGGTGTTCTGGCAGTAATGCATATAAAACAAGGATAACAATAGTTCCTGCAATCACACCTTTAAGAATGGATGATAAACGTACCGGTTTATCATATCCTCCCGTAAAGTAAAGGGTTGTGAGCCAAATGATGATATAAGCCGGAACGACAAAAAAGTTAAATTCGGGAGGATAAGCTACAGGCGCATGAATTCTGATTTTTTCCCATAGTGGGATCAGGTAATAATAACCCATGTAAACGGTGGCTGAATCGGCCAGTGGTAAAAGGATTCCGGCGATCAGCCGCCGGAGTATGGATAGTATGGCGCGAAAATAGATGGCCCCCTGAATGAGGATGGTAAATAAGCGGATATTGGCGCGTGAAAAGTGTTTATTTGCGAAAATAATCATCGCTTTGTAAAAAAGCAATACATAGTTTAGCGTGCTTTTTTTTGTGCTTTCTCCCTTGTAATGGATGATGGTAGTGTTTGGTAGATAGAAATTTTTATATCCTTGTTGTTGCATTCGGTACGAGAGATCAATGTCTTCTCCGTACATAAAGAATGATTCATCGAGCAATCCGGTTTTTTTCAGGGCTGCGCTGCGTATCATCATAAATGCGCCACAAAGAACATCAACCTCGTGTATCTGGTTTTTATCAAGGTGCCCCAGGTAATAGCGGGCAAAGGTTTTGGATCTTGGAAACAGAGATGATAACCCTGAGATACGATAGAAGGCAGTGAGCGGTCGTGGCATCCCGCGTTTTGATTCGGGAAGAAAGCGTCCCTTGCCGTCAATCATTTTTACACCGGTCATGCCTGCTTCAGGATGCTGGTCCATAAATTCAATACATTTAACGATTGTATCTTCCTGTAATACAGTATCGGGATTCAGTAACAGAATGTATTCGCCGGTGGCCAGCCCTATGGCCTGGTTATTTGCTTTACTGAATCCCCGGTTGACGGTATTGGCAATCAGATGAACCTGTGGAAATTTATTTTTGATTAACGGTATGCTGCCGTCAACCGAATTGTTGTCTACGACAAATATTTCCGTATCTGTTTTGGTAGTGGCCGAAATAACACTATGCAGACATTGTTCAAGAAAATGCTTGACATTATAGTTGACAATAATGACCGACAATTTTTTCATATCTGCTGGTTTGGCCGTTAGGGATTTCCGGCGCTGCAGTTGAGTACAACCATTTTGCATGCATTGGTATTGCCTAGTCCACAGGCCGTATGAAAGTTACGGCATGCCTTTCCATATTCCGAAAGACGGAAGTAAGTCATGCCCCGGTTGTAATATGCCTCGTTCGGGTTTTCGTATTTCTCTTTCGACTGTTCGATGAGTTCAATTGCTTTGTTGAAATCTTTTAGCGCCTCGGGATAATAGCCCAGCCGGTAAAAGGTTACGGCCCGTGCATGAAAGGCGCTGGCATGTGATGAATCAATACCGATGGCCTTGTCAAAATCATCTTTGGCTGATATCAGCAGGTTCATGGTTTGCTTTACATTTCCGCGGTTCAGGTAAATCTCGTACCGGTCAATATTTGTGCTGATGTCAAGCGCAAGATTGAAGTATTCGATGGCATCCTGATATTTCTGGCGCATATTCATGATCTTTGCTTTGTAAAAGAAATAGTCGCCATAGGATGGGTCTTCTTTTATACATGCATCGGCCAGTTCCTGCGCTTTAACAATATCATTCATCAGAATATAAATCTGGATGCGACCTGCTTTTGCCGGTTTAAAAGATGGATTGATATCCAGTGCGGTATTAAAATCAAGCAGTGCACGGTCATATTGACGTTGGTAGATTTCAAGCCATCCGCGTACATAATAGGCCTCTGGGTAGTTATTATCAATGCTTAGCGCTTTTACGATATCACGCATGGCCTCTTCATAAAATGCGGAATAAATGCAGGCCATAGCCCTCCCGGTATACGCTTGCAGATTAGATGGTGCCATATTGATCACCCGGCTGAAACTATTGATGGCATCAGCAAACCGCCGCTGTGATATTTCAACGGATCCTTTGTTTAGCAATTCGTCAACAGACAGGTATTGCGGAAATACGGGCGTAAGCCAGATACAAAAAAAACCGATATGAAGCAGGTATCGTCTCATTTCATTGTCTTATCCGGGTTGCCGCACACTGATGGATTGTTCATACGAAACACGGTTTATCAGCGACCGGGCTAATGTTATCTCGTCGGTGTACTCTAACTCATCGCCGATGGAAACGCCCCGCGCAAGGATACTCATGTTTACGGCGTACCGGCTGAGCCGTTTAAAGATATAATAATTCGTAGTGTCTCCCTCCAATGTGGGACTCAACGCGAGAATCACCTCCTGAATAGTATTGTTGGCTACTTTTTTTTCGAGCGACTGGATATTGATATCATTTGGGCCTATGCCATCCATCGGGGAGATGATTCCTCCCAGCACGTGGTACAAACCTTTGTACTGGCCTGTGTTCTCAATGGCCATCACATCGCGGATGTTCTCAACCACGCAGAGCTGCGAATGGTCGCGCAACGGGTCGGCGCATACCGGGCAGAGGTCATGATCGGAAATATTATGACATATCCGGCAGTATTTGATTTCCTGCCTGAGCCGTATAATAGCATTCCCGAATTCTTCATTGGTTTCTTTGTCTTGACGCAACAGGTATAAAACAAGCCGCAACGCTGTTTTATAACCGATTCCCGGGAGTCGCGCAAAAGCATTGATGGCCTGTTCCAATAGTTTTGACGGATAATGATGCGGAAGCATATTAAAAACCTTTTTGCAAATTTAACTTATTTATGATATTTTTTCATATCATCAGCCAATCAATTGATTGCTGAGGGTTAAAGATAACGATTTTTTTTGTTATTCTTGCAGCAGAAATGGACAGATATCTTGTACTTATTGTATTAGCCGGATATTTTCTGGTTTTGCTGTTTATCGCCTGGCTCACCGGCCGGAAAGCCAACAATATGGCTTTTTTTCTGGGAAATAAAAAGTCGCCCTGGCCGGTTGTGGCTATTGGCATGATTGGCGCATTAATTTCCGGTGTAACCTTTGTTTCGGTTCCCGGTTGGGTAGGCGAGAGCCGGTTTGGTTATATGCAGATGGTGCTTGGATATACCGCCGGTTATGGCTTAATCGCTTTTATTCTGTTGCCGGTGTATTACAAATTGAACCTGACATCTATCTATACTTATCTGCGTGAACGTTTCGGCTTTTGGACCTATCATACCGGCGCGTGGATTTTTCTTGTTTCGCGGACCATCGGTACTGCTTTCCGGCTTTTTCTGATGGCTGGTGTGCTGCAGATTATCCTGTTTGGACGTTTTGGTATCCCTTTTACAGCAACGGTTGTAATTACCATACTGCTCATCTGGCTCTATACATTTAAAGGAGGAATTAAAACAATTATCTGGACCGATTCGCTGCAAGCCATTCTATTTATTACCTCGGCTATTCTTGTCTTTTCATCGGTCTTGGCTGCTATGGGGTGGTCGTTTGCAGAGGCCGTTACTGCAATCAGGAAAAGTGAATTTTCGCAGATTTTCTTTTTTGATCACTGGCAGGATAAGCAGTATTTTGTTAAACAGTTTTTTAGTGGTATGTTCATCGCTATTGTGATGACAGGGCTTGATCAGGATATGATGCAGAAAAATCTTAGCTGCCGCAATATCCGTGACGCGCAGAAAAACATGATCCTTTACAGCATATTGCTCATTCCGGTTAACCTTTTGTTCCTTTCTATCGGAGCCATTTTGTATATGTATGCTGCCGCCAAAGGGATATCGCTGCCTGCACGCAGTGACGACCTGTTTCCGCTCATTGCTACTACCGGCGGTTTGCCATATATGGTTTCTGTTGTTTTTATTCTTGGTGTTATTGCTGCTGCCTATTCGAGCGCCGATTCGGCATTGACTGCCCTTACTACCTCTTTTACTCTCGATATTCTTAATGCAGGCCGCCTGCCCGAAGAGCATGCACAGAAACTCCGCAAACGGGTTCATGTCGGCATTTCGGTTGTTCTGGTATTGATTATCCTTGGTTTTAAACTCATCACCAACAGCAGTATTATCAGCGCAATATTTACTGTGGCCGGATATACCTATGGGCCCCTGCTCGGATTATTTACCTTTGGTTTGTTCACCCGCTGGAAGATTAATGATGCTCTGGTGCCCTATATCGCAATCATTTCGCCTGTCCTCTGCTTCGGTATAGATAAACTCACGCCTCTGCTTTTCAATGGTTATTCTTTTGGCTTTGAATTATTGATAGTAAACGGGTTAATCACTTTTTGCGGATTATTGCTCATAAGAGAAAAAAAATGAATCAGGGTTGAAATCACTTTGAAACTTTAAAAAGCCGTATCTTTGAGCATCCTGCAATTTATAATTACCCTGCTATGTTTCCCTGCAAGTGATAAAAAAAATGGTTCATCAGATATATTAAATAATGATTATGTTTATATTTGTATTTCATGATTTTATTATTAAAAACACAAAAACAGTTGGCATGAAAAAAATCGGATTACTATTGATTAGTGTTTGTTTAGCATACACAGTGTTCGCTCAGGATAAACAGATTAGCGGTGTAATCATCAGTTCGGAAGATAACCTGCCGATGCCCGGAGTAACTATTGTGCAAAAGGGAACAACCAATGGAACAACTACGGATATTGACGGCAAGTATTCAATTTCCGTACCAAAAGGGGCTGTTCTCCAGATAACCTATGTGGGTATGGAGAGTATGGAGGTTACTGTTGGTGATCAGAATGCATATAACATAACCATGAATCCCGAGGCGCTGGTTACCGAAGAATTTGTTGTGGTTGGTTATGGTACTATGAAGAGAAAAGACAATATCGGTTCTCAGGCAACTGTTAAATCGGAACAAATTTCAAAGATTTCTACATCATCTTTGGCTGATAATATTCAAGGTACATCTGCCGGTGTTCAGATCAGGTCTGCTAATGGATTGCCCGGAGCAAAAGGGTCTCTGGCCATCCGCGGTAAACACTCTATAAGTTTAAGTAGTGATCCGCTTTATATTATTGATGGCGTTGAGATGCACGGTGGTGAGGGTGATCAGGATCCCATGTCGCTTATCAATCAGAATGATATCGAGTCAATTGATATATTGAAAGATGCCAAGGCAACAGCCATTTATGGTTCGCGCGGCTCTGCCGGAGTAGTGATTATTACAACCAAGGGCGGCATGAAGGAAAAAGCAGGCAAATCGGTTACGAATATCAGCTTGACAACGGGAATCAGCGTAATGTCGAAAAATCCTGAAAAAATGAATTATGC
>CAZRNJ010000072.1:0-8124 GCA_964601385.1 uncultured Bacteroidales bacterium
GTATCACTTAGTGTTGAAATCAGTGAGTTTACATCAATCCCTTTCTTTTCCAGCGCCTCTCGTTCGGTTTCCAGATAACGAAGCATGATGATTGACGTAAACTCGGGATGAAACTGTAATCCCCATGCACTCTCGCCATAGCGGATGATATGATGCATTTCATGACTGTTCGATGCTAGAACAACTGCTCCTTCGGGCAATTTTGTAACTGTCTGTGAATGGCTTGCCTGTGCAAAAAAGCCGGGATATAACCATCCGACTAAATTATCTTTTTTCCCTGCACTGTTCATTGTTATGGGTACTGTTCCGATTTCAATCCCCGATGGATGAAAATCTACTGTTCCGCCAAGTGCACTTGCTATTAATTGGTGGCCAAAGCATATTCCCAAAAGAGGAATCCCCTTCTGCACAGCTTCTTTAATCCATAAACCGGTAGAAATCATCCATGGTTTGTTTTCAGTGACATTATCGTGTGAACCTGTTATGATTACTCCATCATAATCATTTTGCGATAGCAAGGTTTGTGATGATTGTGCATCATTTACAATAAAATCAATTGAATAATTCTTAACTGAACGTATAACCCAGTCCTCAAAATCACCGTATTTCTTTGCTAATTCGGGGTAGGTGCTTCCGGTTTTTATGATCAGTATCTTCATGTTTATCTAAAATTATATTTTCAGTTCAAATATATATATATTTTTTTAAATAGTCGAATTTTTTAGGGTGTATTTTATTAAAATATATATAAACTTTTATTAATAACCACTTTTTTATAAGCAAAATAAATTTTTAAGTATCAATATATCAATAATTAACAATATTTTTTATTTGATTTGTATAATTTATTTTATAAAAATAATAAAAATTATTGTTTTATAAAATATTGGTCTTATTTATTATAATTTTTATTATTTTAAATTTATTTATTTTCATATCTATAAATATTTACTAAAATATATTAATAATTTATATATTTATTATAACTATAAATTCTGATAAAAATGACAGTTTATTGGGAAAAAAGTATATTTTTTATGAAATATACCCCTAAAAATGGGATATTAACGCTAATTGTTCAACGTGATGTGTGTGTGGAAAAAAGTCGTAAGGGATAATTTTCTCAATCCGGTATTGGTATTTCTGCAGTATCGTTAGGTCGCGTCGGAGTGTGCCCGCGCTGCACGAAAGGTACGATATACGCCCAGGCCGGGCAGTTGTTATCATCCAGTCCAGTACTTCCGGCTCAATACCCGACCGGGGTGGATTAACATAAATGCAGAAGTGTTTCGTGTTTCTATCGTTATTGATCCATGCATTTAATTGTGGAATCCGTTCGCTGCATTTACCCCGCAGAATGGTTGCATTTGGAGCATTCCGTCTGGCATTTTCAATACTTCTGCCGTCAAGCTCAACGCCTATAGTGTCTGCTCCTTTCTCCATCCATCGTGTTAAAGTATAGCCACCACCGCAATAAAGGTCGGCGATTTTATGGTCAGGCGTGAGTTGAAGAAACTTTTCTGCCTCATCAACTGATTGTTTGTACAGTGAAGGAATCAGTTGCCGGAACGATGATGGTCCATAAATCATTTTCATCTCATCGCGCGAAAACGGTGATCCCCACATCAGATGCCATCCGTTTTTAGTAAACATCCGTTTTCCGGCTGATGGATTAAGATGAATCCATAAACCTTCAAATCCATATTCAGATAGAATATGTTCAAATGCTTCTGTTAAAAAACTGCTGTCAATAATGTTTTTCGACTTAACAACTAATGTAATCTGTTTCCCTGATTGTATATAATAGCCCAGTGGGAATCCGGACGGAGGCGGAAGCAGGTGTGAGAGTAGTTGAAGGATATGATTGGTGCTGCCTGTTTGAACCGGACAATTTTCTATTGGAATTAATTTATCTCTTTTCATCAGACCGAATTGCCAGTCAGTACCGTTATATTGTGCAGTCAGTGATATCCGGGTTCGGTAGCCGGTATATGGTTCTTGATTTAATGTTTGGCAGGCATCTATAACATCCGTCCATGGCTCAAGGATTCTGCAAAGATAATTTGTTTTTTGTGCGATGCTTTCATTCATCGTCAGATGACGATGACGGCATCCCGGACATTCGGCCGGACAGGTTGAGAATACCGGATAACTCATATGCATACAAAAATACTGTCATTAAATTGATGCAGAATGACTTTTTGGGATTATTTACTTATTTTTGAATAAATTATTGAAGTATATCTTCTGTATTAATCCATGGACGAAACAGAAAGAAACAGAAGGAAATCCAACCTCTTTATTATTCTAACTGCAATATTTATGATGAATGCATTGCTGGCAGAAATGATTGGAGGGAAGATTTTTTCTCTTGCAAAATTATTTGAATGGACAGGAGCCGTTAACATTGATCTTAGCGTTGGTGTGATTATCTGGCCTGTTGTTTTTATCCTGTCCGATATCATTAACGAATATTTTGGCCGTAACGGTGTCAAAAAGTTGAGTTACTTAGCTTCAGGGCTTATCCTTTATTCATTTATAGTGATTTTTTTCAGTACTAAAATGCCACCTGCTGATTTCTGGCTGCAAAATAACAGTGTGGATCCCCAGGGTCGTCCTTTTGATGCTAATTATGCTTTTACAATGGTCTTCAGTCAAAGCATGGGGATCATTATCGGTTCCATCACGGCTTTTCTTGTCAGCCAGATTATTGATGCTCATACCTTTCATTTTCTTAAAGGTATAACGGGCAATAAAAAACTATGGCTGCGCGCAACCGGCTCAACCGCTATCTCCCAGGTAATTGACAGTTTTATTATCCTTTTCATTGCATTTTATGTTGCTGGCAATTGGACAATTAAACAGGTTATTGCTGTTGCCACTGTGCAATACTTGTATAAAATGGGTATAATAATCTTGTTAACACCACTCATTTATCTTGCGCATTATATCATTGACCGCTATCTTGGGCTGAAAAAGCTTGAGTCGTCCCACTAAAAGAATAATTGAACTATTTTCTGATTATTTTGTTTTGAATAAGTATACAAAATTATTTTTTTCTTCGTTCATAAGATATGAAGATGAAGATTGCATTTTTTGATGCCAAATCTTATGAGATTTCATATTTCAATGAAGCGAATAAGAAATTTGGATTTGAAATAACTTATCATAAGCAGCTTATCTCCCCTGATAATACTATTCTTGCCCGCGGAAGTAATGTGTTATGTGCTTTTGTAAACGATCAGATCACTGCCCCGATTATTGATGATTTGTATGAGCAAGGTATCCGCTTGATTGCTTTGCGTTGTGCCGGATACAATAATGTTGATTTTGCGGCTGCTTTCGGAAAAATACATGTAGTGAGAGTGCCCGGCTATTCACCTTATGCAGTGGCCGAACACTGTGTGGCACTTATCATGTCGCTTAACCGTAAAATCCATCGTGCTTATTTCAGAACAAGAGACGCCAATTTTTCACTCAACGGCTTAATGGGATACGATCTGCATGGGAAAACTGCCGGTATCATTGGTACAGGCCGCATTGGGAAGGTGTTAATCACTATCCTGAGAGGATTTGGAATGCATGTGCTGGCATTCGACCCTCATCCCGATATCGAGTTCGAAAAATATTCCGGTTGCAGATATGTAACTGTCAACGAAATTTTTTCATCGGCTGATATTCTTTCTCTCAACTGCCCGCTCTCAAAAGAAACAGAATACCTGATTAATAAGGAAACGATTGATGCAATGAAGAAAGGGGTGATGATTATTAATACCGGGCGCGGAAAACTGATTAAAACACAGGATCTGATTAAAGGGCTGAAGTCAGGGAAAGTTGGCGCTGCTGGTCTTGATGTTTATGAGGAAGAAAGCGATTATTTTTTTAAAGATCATTCAAATGAAGTGATGAATGATGATATGCTGGCTCGTTTGCTTTCATTTCCCAATGTGATCGTAACTTCACATCAGGCCTTTTTTACCCATGAGGCATATACCAATATTACAGAAATGACACTTCAAAATATTGATGATTTTAGAACGAATAAAATGCCTCATCCAAACGAGATCTGCTACCGTTGCTCGTCGGCTAACCCTCAGTGCCATCGCAAGGATGGAATAGCGTGCTTTTAACATTAAATTCCGTTTTATTCATAGAATTCTTTGCAAAGAAACGTACTATTTGAATTAATACCATTTGGAATTATAATTTAGTCCAAATGTCATCTGTATAATTTTTGAGATAATTCAAAATCGCGAATAAACCAGGATAAAAAAACCCCTCGGGTATACAAGGGGTTTTAAAATGTTTGTAATTGAAATTATTTTACCTGAACAATTCGTTTGATAATAGATTCTTTATCTATCGTAACTTTCACTGTATACACTCCGGCTTTTTCGGCAGAGAATTTAATGTTATATGCTCCCGCTTCCTGAGTGGTGTTCACCAGTGTTGCTACCTTGACGCCGATAATATTTGACACCTCGATTTTAACCGGTGCAGTTTCGGTAAGTGAATAACTAATTGTTGTTTGCTCATTATAAGGATTGGGGAATATATTCAGCCCCAAACGTTCGGCCAAATCCCCGGTAATGCTGGTTTGCAAACGGTTGTCTTCAAGATTTGATAATGATTGACTGAACGGGCCGCTACTGGCTTTCAAGGTTGCCGGCGCGCAGTTCTTCCGGATGATTACCTGATAGTACTCGTTCAATTGCGCGTTGGTAAAGTTGTAGTTGACCGGATTTGAACCAATTAAGCCGGAAATTGAATCGTACTTGGTCAGGTTGTTCGAATCAAGCCCCCTGTATATATAATAGTACTCGGGAATATAGTTGCTGCTTTCATCAATGTATTTGTTGAATAACAATGTTACGTTGGTAGTGCCGCGTCCCGACAGTATGCTCAGGTTCATGGTTTCGTGATAGGGACTTAATTCTGAGGTATTGCCGCACGAATCAATAACAGATATTTTATATTGTTCTGATTTAACACGTGGTGATGAGTTTATATCAACCCATACACTTATAGTATCAAAAGGGATTGTGTCCTGTGGCTGGAAGGTGACACCCATTAGTTTGTAAACCACATATGAATGGACGTTATTATAGCGGGTACGTTCCCATACAATCATGTTTTTGTATGTGTCCGGATCAATGGATACCATACATAATTCATCGGCAAGGTGCGGAACCTTTGCTGTTACCCTTTTTGCCGATGATGAGTTTTTACATCCTTGTACATTAGTGATTTCAACAAAATAAACTCCTGTTGTGTCAACTATTATACTTTGTGTTGATGTTCCTGTACTCCAGCTATACTTGCTAAATCCGGCGCCTGCATCAATAGTTACAGTATTGCCATAGCAGATGGTTGTGTCGTTGCCAAGATTGACTATTGGAAGCGCATTCACGGTAAGTAAAGCGTTTGCTGATGTTACTGAAGGTGTACAGGAGCCGTTGACAATCACCCGGTAACGGTAATTATTAATGGCTGTACTGACAGCGTTAAGCAGTAAAGTGCTGGCATTTGCTCCGGTGATACTGTCCCATGTTACACCATTATCATCACTCGATTGCCACTGATAATTGATTTCCTGACCGGAGGCAGTAACCGAGAAAGAAGTGTCACCTTGCTCACACACTGTTGCTGCTGCCGGTTGAACAGAGATTGCCGGCGCCGCATAAACCGTCAGAGTGCCGCTATCAGATGTATCAGCCGGTGTACATGCACCGGTGATGATACAACGGTATTTATATCCGCTCATCGGAGGTGTTACAGAGGATACTGTTAGTGTAGAACTGGTTTCTCCTGCCAGATTTGAATAGGTGGCCCCCCCATTGGTGCTTCTTTGCCACTGGTGCGTAAGCATGGAGCCGCTGGCTGTTAAGCTGAAGTTGGCGGTTAAGCCCTGACAGGCCGTCTGATCGGATGGTTGTGTAACGATCGCCGGTGGAATATTTACAGTAAGCATTGCTTCATTGCTGGTTACATCACCACAGGTGTTGGATACATTACAACTGTATAAACCGGCTTGTGATGTGTCAGTCGAGAAGATGGTGAGTGTACTGCCGCTCGATCCGACATTCACTGTACTGTTATATTTCCATTGATAAATAAAGGGCGTGGTACCCGAGGCAGTAACCGTGAATGATGAATTTGAACCACGGCATACCGCTGTAGGTGAAGGATCCCCGGTGATGGAAGGATTTGTATTAATGGTCAGCGCAGCATCTGCCGATGTGTCTGCACCGCATGCATTACTGATAATGCAACGATAGTTTCCGGCATCTGCTGTTGTTGGCGATGCAATGAGATAGCTGTTGCTGTTTGGGCCAATAGTGGTTGTTCCTTTTTTCCATGTGTAGGTGTAGGGTGTAGTACCTGTTGCTGATACTGTAAAGGTAACGGGGTAGCCTTCACATACCGACTGGCTTAACGGATCGGAGGTTACAACCGGAACAGTATTGACCGTCAGTATTCCCTGTGCCGATGTGTCGTTTGGAGAACATGTCCCCGATACTACGCACAGATAGCGGGTTGCATTGTCTGATGATGGTACATTGTTCAGGTAAAGGGTGTCGTTATTGCTTCCGAAAATTGAACTGAAAGAGAATCCATTATCAATACTCTTGTACCACTGGTAGGTAAGCGAGGTTCCGCTTGCGGTGACTCTGAATAGTGTATTTTGGTTTGCACAGATCGTCCTGTTGGCAGGTTCAGCGCTGATTACAGGCGCCGAGTTTACCGTTAGTGTCGCCGATGCCGATGTGTCGGAAGGCGAACAGGTACCATAAACCTTTGCGCGGTAACGATAGTTGTCCATCCCTGCGCTGACACCGGTAAGAGTTAATGACGAACCGGTTTCTCCGCTGATGTCTGACCAACTGGCTCCGCCGTTGGTGCTGCGTTGCCACTGATAGGTGTTTATTCTGTTGCCCGAGACATTAAATACAGCGTCCAGTCCGGCACATTTTGATACATTGCTGGGATTGGTAGTGACCACCGGACCTGTATTGACAGTTAATGTCACTTCAGATGAGGTGGCATCGCCGCCGGCGCCGGAGACAACACACCGGTACTGATATCCGTTCATTCCTGTTGTAGCTCCTGTAATTCGTAGTGAATCGGTAGTCGCGCCTGAATAAACACCACCGTTGATAACATCACTCCATATACTGCCGTTATACATTTTCCATTGGTAGCCCGTTATAGTTCCTGTTGCATCAATATCAAAGTAAGTATTGGCGCCGCTGCAGATCGCCGAATTGGCGGGTTGTCCGGTGATGGCCGGAGCTGTGGTTACGGTTAGTGTGCCGGCATTCGATGTTGCCGAAGGGGTACAGTATCCCGAAACAACACAACGGTAATTATACCCGTTCATGGTGGATGTTATATTTGAAATTTCGAGTGTATTGGTGGATGCGCCTGAATATTTACCTCCATTACTGATATTTGCCCAGTTGCTGCCGCTGGTATCCTCCTGCCACTGGTAAGTCAGTTCGCTGCCCGATGCCACAACAGCAAAATTAACATCGCTGCCTTCTCCCATCGAATAACTGCCCGGATGAGTACTGATTGCCGGAAGACGTTTAACTACCAGTATCTTCGCTTGTGATTCAACCGATGAAGCACAAGGCCCGCTTACTACACATTTATACCGGTAGCCGCTGTCTGCTGCTATTATACCCGATAAACTGAGCGTTGCTGCAGTCCATCCCGAATAGGTCGGATTGCTGCCGGCTGAAGTAATATTGTTATAATTACTTCCTCCGTCGGTACTGACCTGCCACTGGTAGGTTGCTGTTCCGGTAACTGTAACTCCAAAGGTAGCAGGACTTGCCACACATACTGTGCGATCAACCGGCTGTCCGGTTATTGAATGAGCTGTATTAACAGTGAGTGTTGCTCCCGATGATGACGCCGCAGGCGTACATGTGCCGCTGACTACACAGCGGTAGAGGTAGCCGTTATTGCCGGCTGCAGCGTTGGTTAAGTTCAGCGTTGCGGTTGTCCAGTTCGAATAGGTTGGATTGCTCCCTGCGCTTGATATATTAGTATATCCACTGCCTGTATTGACCTGCCATTGGTAGCTGATGCCTGTAACGCTTCCTGTTACTGCAAAAC
>CAZRNJ010000072.1:8134-10060 GCA_964601385.1 uncultured Bacteroidales bacterium
CAAAACTGGTATTTCCGCCCGCGCATATTGCCGAGTTCGACGGATTGGTTACTGAAGGCAATGAGTTAATATATAAACGCACAGAAGATGATGTTGCAGGCGATGGGGTGCATGTTCCGCTGATAATGCATTTATACATATACCCATTATTGCTTGTTGTTGTGCCGGAAACACCCAGTGTAGCTGTTGTCCAGTTTGAATAGGTTGGATTGCTGCCTGCTGCAGTTATATTATTCCATGTTAGACCGTTATTGGTACTGACCTGCCAGACATAGGTCAGGCCGGCGCCTGTTGCCACAACCGTGAACGAGGTGGACTGGCCTGCACAGATGGTGCTGTTTGAGGGCTGAGTACCGATTTCCGGTGGCGTATTAACTGTTAGTGTTGCTGCTGATGAATAATCTATATCACCGCAACTGCCCGATACATAACAACGGTATTGAATTCCGTTATAAGATCGTGTTACTGTTGTAAGCGATAATGTGTTTGTGGTCACACCGCTGTATATTCCGCCGTTCGATAGTGTTACCCAACTGCTGCCATTGTAGTATTGCCACTGATATAATATACCGTCACCGGTTGCTGCAACTGTAAAACTGGTGCTGGAATTCTCGCAAATAGTACTGTTTGTAGGGTCGGAGGTAATGGTAGGACTGTTTGTTACACGAAGGTTGCCGTTCCAACTGTCGTGCGATCCTGCTCCGTAATAAAACCATTTGCTGTATTTCTGTCCGGTAATCATTGTTACTGGATTATACATTTCACGTACCCGCCACCTGTAATTACCTACGGAAGAGATGGCAACATTTTCACTGATATTGTATCCTGTGCCTGTAAGAGTATACCAGCTCGCGCTCGAACCGGTAGTTGTTACACTGTTTGTGATAGGGTTACCGCTGAATGCTGCATTTCGTACTAATTCCCATACTAATTTGCCTTTTTCTTCCTGTATGGGTGAATGGCTGCGGTGGTAAATGTAAAAACTGCTTTGACAGGGCGCGTTTCCCTGTTGTATCGGACTGGATGATGAACTCTTCAACTGCCATGTTCGTTTGTATTTATTATCAGCTCCTTTGTTTCCATAAAATACCGACATTAATCCTTCGCCGGCATAGGTGCCATCCCATCCAGAGGCGCCGATAACGATATCCGAATAACCGTCTCCGTTAATATCACCTGCAGAACTTACCGAGCGGCCAAAATAGGCCGAGGCCTGGTTCGATTCTTTTTCCCAGTCAGGGGAGGCCGAAATACCCGATGCACTGCCAAGGAAGAGGTATGCTTTGCCCTCATTGGTTTGCGCATTGTCGTAATATTTTGCACCAATGAGAATATCGCTGTAGCCGTCACCATTCACATCGCCTGCAGAAGATACTGATACTCCAAATTCTTCGTCGGTCTGTCCATCTGAGTAATACCAGTACCCGGAACTTGATATCCCTGCGGAATAACCTTTGTAAACATATACTCGTCCATAGGTCTGGTATTTGGGGCATCCGATTATTACATCACTGTAACCGTCGCCGTTGATGTCACCTGCGCTGGCCACAGAACTGCCAAGTAACATATCATCTGTATTTTTTTCTAACGTCCAAACCGGCGAGGTGGCTAATCCGGTAGAAGAGCCAAGATAAACCGTTGCCTTACCTTCGTTGGTATTTCCGTTATCATAATAGGGTGTACCGATGATGACATCGCTGTAACCGTCGCGGTTGACATCTCCGGCTGAGGCAACGCTATATCCAAAATATGCCGAGTTTTGGTCTCCGTCGGCGAACCATGAGTATTGTGACTCTACACCTGTGCCGTTTCCGTGGAAAACCCATACGCCGCCTTCTAATGGCTCGGGATTGGAAAGGAAGTATACACCAATAACAAAATCCGAGTAACCATCACCGTTCACATCACCAGCAGAGGCAACGTATA
>CAZRNJ010000073.1:0-9958 GCA_964601385.1 uncultured Bacteroidales bacterium
AAGGAATATTGTTCGCAAGATAAAAAAATATTATGAGTTTCATTGTCTTTGAAGGGATTGACGGATCAGGAAAATCCACACAGGTTAAAAAACTCACCACGTATCTCGAAAGCCGTGGCCAGAGCGTAAAACAATTACATTTTCCACGCACCGCCTCGCCTTATTTTGGCGAACTGGTAGCACGATTTCTGCGTGGTGAACTGGGAAGTATTGAAAATGTTGACCCATATCTGGTTGCCATGCTGTATGCCGGTGACCGGTGGGATGCAGGAAATGAAATAAGGGCCTGGCTTAATCAAGGCGCTCACGTTTTACTCGACAGGTATTACTACTCAAATATTGCATTTCAGTGCGCTAAAACTGCTAGCCGGCAGGAAGCCGACAATCTCAGCCGCTGGATCCGGAATCTTGAATTGGACTACTTTAAAATTCCTGCACCCGACATCAATCTCTTTCTTGATGTTCCTCAGAAATTTACAAAAGAAAAATTATTATCAGAACGGGCCGGAACCGACCGCAGCTATTTACAGGGCGCGCGTGATATCCATGAAGAATCACTTGATTTCCAAAGCCGTGTACGACAGAGCTATATTTACGAGAGCCAACAACATAATGATCTTATCTACATAAATTGCTCAGATACTGAAGGAAATATTCTAGACCCGGATACTGTTTTTGAAAAAATCATAATTATTCTATCCGAAAAAAAAATCATCTGAGAAAAACCAATTTGCTTATTTTTACACAAAACTATAAAATCTGCCTGTTTAAAAAACCAAAACCGACAAGCGCTAATAATTAAAGATATAATATTCCATCATATCATTAAAAACTAAAAATTAATAAAATGAAAATAATACGTAATATCAGCCGCGTGATTGTTGGTTTAGTTTTTATTTTCTCAGGGTTTGTCAAAGGAATTGACCCACTGGGTTCATTGTACAAATTCAACGATTATTTTGATGCCCTGGGATTACGATTCCTGATGCCCATTTCTTTTTTCCTCGGGATGATATTATGCACCACCGAATTTATAACCGGGATAGGGCTGCTGACCCGTTACAGAATTCAATTTTTCAGTTGGCTTGCATTGCTGTTTATGGCTGTTTTTCTTCCATTAACCTTGTATATTGCCATTGCTAATCCCGTTAAAGATTGCGGATGTTTCGGCGATGCGCTGATTATGACCAACTGGCAAACCTTTTGGAAAAATATTGTACTAATCATTTTTACGCTCATCATATTTTTTAACCGCAAAAAATTTGAGCCGGTGTACAAACCGTTTACAGAATGGGTGGTTGTTGGACTGATTACAGCGGGCTTTGTTTTTTTTGGAATACAAAATTACCGGTATCTGCCTGTAATTGACTTCAGGCCATATAAATTAGGCACCAACATTCCCGAAAAAATGAGTATTCCGGCAGATGCACCGCACGATGAATATAAAACAATTTTTACCTATAAAAATAAGAAAAACGGTAATCTTCAGGAATTTGATGAAACCAATTATCCCTGGCAGGATACATTGGGATGGGAATTTGTTTCGTATGACAATAAACTGGTAAAAAAGGGATATGAGCCACCTATCCACGATTTTAGTATCACTAACAGCAATGGCGATATAATAACCGATTCGGTACTCGGCAGCAATGGATATGTGTTTATGCTGATCAGTTATAATGTCAGCAAAGCCAATCAGGAATCCATGAAAAAAGCACAGCTCATTGCCGACTATTGCAAAAGCGACAGCATGTTTCGTTTTTTTGCAATAACGGCGTCAACCGATGCGCAGATAAAACGGCTCAGAAAGAAAAACAACATTACCTATCCACTGTATTCAGCAGATGAGATAATGCTGAAAACTGTTATTCGCTCAAATCCCGGATTGGTACTTCTGAAAAACGGCACAGTAATTGGTCAATGGCCATGGAGACGCATGCCTTCTGCATCAGAAATCAACAAGCAGATCCTTTCAAAAACATTGAACCAGCAACGCATCTGCCACAACAAACTCGTCATTGCATTAAGCATTACTTTATTATTTTTAGTACTGCTGTTAATAAAACCTGCGGTAAACAGTATTTGTAAAAAAAGTTAAACTGATAAAATATAATTTCAAACCTATAATTTAAACACCAATGAGAAAAAAAATAGTTGCAGGAAACTGGAAGATGAACAAAACCCTTACTGAAGGGATAGAACTGATAAAAGAAGTAAACCAATTACTCAAAGATAAGAATAACGATACGCTGGCAATTTTTTGCACTCCGTTTATCCACCTTGCTGAAGCATCGCGGTTAGTAGATAATAAAGTAACATTTACAGGCGCACAAAACTGCTCATCCGAATTGAAAGGCGCATTTACCGGCGAAATATCAGCAGAAATGATTGTTTCAACCGGCGCAAAATATGTAATCATCGGCCATTCGGAGCGCAGAACCTATTATAAAGAAAGCAACCAGGTACTAAATAAAAAAGTTAAACTGGCCATTGAACATGGCCTTCATCCAATTTTTTGTATTGGTGAAATGCTTGAGGAAAGAGAAAAAAACATCCATTTTGATGTCATTAAAACCCAGCTTTATGAAGGAGTATTCAATCTGACAGCAGAACAATTCTCAACAATCATTATTGCTTATGAACCGGTATGGGCTATAGGCACAGGTAAAACAGCCACTTCACAACAGGCACAGGAAATGCATAAATTTATCCGCGAAACCATTGCCGGCAAATATGGAAAAGACATTGCACAAAACACAACGATCCAATACGGTGGAAGCTGTAATGCACAAAATGCCAAAGAATTATTTTCTAATCCGGATGTAGATGGCGGATTAATCGGGGGTGCTTCACTAAAAGCGGCCGATTTTGTCGCTATTGTTAAGGCATTCTGAAACATACCCCTACAGACGCTTTTAAATACTGGCTGTACAATAATAGCGCATTCAGATAATTTAATAGTTATGCTAATTTTTTGTTACAGCTCTAATACTCTAAGAATAGGAAAAAACATATTATCTTTGAGTGTAAATAATTCAATACATGGATGATAAAGTAAAAACTGGCTTGAGCTTTCAAATTATGACCTTGAAACAGCATTGGCAATGCTAAACAGCAAGAGATATTTATATGTTGGTTTTATGTGTCACCAGACTATTGAAAAAATATTTAAGTCCTATTATACATCCCTAAAATCTGAAACAGCACCCTTTTCACACAGTTTATCCTATCGGGCAAAAAAAGGAGATTTCTATGAAGAATTCTCTGATGTCCAAAAAAACTTTATTGACCAGATTGAACCTCTATATATTGAAGCAAGATATCCTTCACACAAAGAAAGATTATTGCAAAGTCTGACTCACGAAAAATGCATTGAAATCATTGAACAAACAAAAGAATTGCAAAAATGGATAAAAGAGAAGCTATAAAAAAAGTTATGCAATATAAATTGTTGCTTGGAAATCATTTTGACCTTGAATCAGTTTACCTTTTTGGCTCTTTTGCAAATGACACAAACAAAGAAGATAGCGATATTGATGTAGCAGTTATTGTAAAAAATATTTCGGGAGACTATTTTGCCGTAAACCCAATTGCTTTGGAAGTTAAGAAGACAAGTTGATGATAGAATTGAACCGATTTTAATTGACAAAAACAATGATAAATCCGGATTTTTAGATGAGATTAAAAGGAAAGGTATTGAAATAGAGTAACCAACAACAACGCACAAATGCCGGATTCTGTTAAACCCAATTAATTCAAGCAGTTCGTCTCTTTGCAACCACTTCTGTTAAAAAAGGCGGGTTAAGTCCTGTTTGAAAAAAAACACTGTGTATCTCACATACTTCAGAAAGAATAGTTATTTTAGCCATCACTAAAGCACCTGCGGTCCATCAGTGCTTTTGACTTAGATGCAAAAATGAATAATAAAAATACGCTATTGATTCTGCAATAACCCACAAGCACATGAAAAACCTTATAACTGTAATTGCAATATGGATGATTGCCGCCACATCTTTTGCACAGGTTATTAAAAAATTTACTGATGATCTGATCATTTTTCCGAACGAGTTTAACAGCTATGTAAACCCTAACCTGTCGGATGAAAATCAGGATTTACTTAAAAAATTTATTGAGACCTGGAACACTCTCCCCACATTCAGCGAAGAAGAGAAACACCGCATCATTAAGCTATCGAATTTACTGATTAAAAACAAAGCAGTACCAAATCCATATTTCATTGATTACATAAAAATTCTTTTTATTTACAAAGAACTTCCGGGCCGGGAGATGGATTATATACAATGGGAAAACGGGCTGGCGGATATGCTGGAAAAAGAAATATCACTAACTAAACTAAACAGTTTTTTAAAACTGACACAGCAACTGTTAAAAGAGAAGATCATCTACAAATCATTTTCTACCGACTGGCGCATCACAACAGAAGATTACTATTTTATTTTTAACGGAAAAAAACTAATCGTAGATATTAAAAATACTGATCTTGTATGTTACGCAAAGCGTGACAGCATAAAGATTGAGAATACCCGTGGCATAATGGATCCTATTGAACATACCTGGACAGGAAGAACAGGAAAAGTTACGTGGGAACGTGCCCATTATGACCGCGAGCAGATTTATGCCACACTGAACAATTACCGGATAGATCTTACCGGCTCTGATTACCATGCCGACAGTGTTTCATTTACAAATAAACTATTTTTCGACAAACCCCTGTTTGGACGATTAGATGACAAGGTGATGGAAATCAGCGACCCGCAAAACAGTATATTTCCTGAATTCGAATCTTACTCGAATGAGTTTAAAATTAAAAATCTCTACCAGGGTGTGGATTTCGATGGCGGCTTTCTGTTCAGCGGTGCAAAAATTATTGGAAGGGGGAATAAACAGGGTAAAGCGCGTCTTATCTTCACACGCTCAGATACAACAGTACTGCAGGCCTCATCAAATTATTTTATTATTAAAAAAGAAGTTGTACGGGGACTAAACACCGAGGTGTCTATCTATGTCGGGAAAGATTCAATCTATCATCCCGACCTCAACTTCAGCTACAATGCCACAAAACGCGAATTACTGCTTTTACGCACATTAGATATCACCTCAAAAGCTGCATATAATAATTCCTATCATAAAGTAAATATGAATTTCGGACAATTGATCTGGAAAATTGATGAGCCGTTAATTTCAATGTCCTATATAAAAGGCGATGCGATAGGACAAGCGAATTTTGAATCCATGAATTACTTTACCCGGGAACGATACGAAAGAATGATGTCGGCATACGACCGTGATCATCCATTAGTGCTGGTAAATAAATTCGCCGAAAAAATGAAGAGTGATAATTATAATGCCCTCGATCTGGCTAAATACCTGAAAATTGATCTTTCGCAGGTACGTCATTTTTTAATGGATCTGGCGGCGCAGAGTTTCATCTTCTTCGATACACAAACCGATGACGTTCGCGTTTTACAACGAACAAAAGATTATATCCGCTCTTACATGGGCAAGATAGATTATGATGTAATTGATCTGCATTCAACAACCAATGCACCTCTTGAGAACGCCTTTCTCGATATCCGGACCATGGATATGACAATCAACGGTATGCCAAAGGTAATGGTTAGTACTGTTCAAAATGTTGCAATTTTTCCTGAAAACAGTCAGATCATTATGAAACGGAACAGAAATTTTCAGTTCAATGGAGTTATCCGTGCAGGGCTGTTTACCTTTCACGGAAGTAATTTCTTTTTTCATTATGACAGTTTTAAGATTAACCTTCAAAATGTTGATTCGGTTGAGATAGCAGTAGCAACAGGTGTTGATAATTACGGACTGCCGGTATATACTCCGCTAAGGAGCATAATTGAAAAAGTGACGGGTGATCTTCTGATTGATAAATCAAGCAATAAATCAGGATTCAGGGACTACCCCGAATATCCCATATTTAACAGCAGGGAATACTCATATGTATATTATGATGATCCGAAAATACAAAAAGGTAAATATCCCCGGAACAGCTTTTACTTTAAACTCGATCCATTTACTATTGACAGTCTTGATAACTTTTCAAAGGAGGCCATGGAGTTTCACGGATCCTTATCATCATCCGGTATATTTCCGGAATTCAGGCAGACATTAAAACTACGGGATGATCTGTCGCTCGGATTTATTGAAAAAACACCGCCGGAGGGTTATTCGCTATACAGCAAAGGACGATTCTACAATGATATTGATTTAAGCAACCGCGGCCTTCATGGTAAAGGAAAAATAACATGGCTGGAGGCCACACTCATGTCTGAAGATTATCTTTTTTATCCTGATTCGATGAATTCGTATGCTACATCATTTATTGAAAACCAGACAACATCCGGAGTTGAATATCCATGGGTGAACGGACGGGATATTTATATTCACTGGGAACCCAAGAAAGACAAGATGTTTATTGACAGCCGCAGCGCACCCATTGCCATTATCAATAACCAGAACACAATCACCGGACGGCTGACTCTTGAGCCAACCGGATTATCAGGAAGCGGAAAGATGGACCTGACTACAGCCGAAATGACATCAAAACTATACACATATAAGTCAAACAGTTTTAACAGCGATACAGCCGACTTTAAACTCCGCTCGTTAAAAAGCACAGGATTCACGGTGTTAACCAATAATGTCAATGCACATATTGATTACACAAAACGGCAAGGCGTATTCCGCTCCAATGCTGATTTCACGCTTGTACAATTTCCGGAGAACAAGTATATCAGTTATCTCGATTATTTTACCTGGCTAATGGATACCAAAGAGTTTAAAATGGGAGTAGCCAAAGAGTATACCACCAGCGCGCGGGCATCGTATGTATTAGACACCCTTGAAGGGCCACGATATATCTCCGTACATCCAAATCAAGATTCGCTCAACTTTGTTTCGCCAAAAGCAACTTACGATTACCTGAATAATCTCTTAAAAGCCGATGACGTAGAATATATCCGGGTGGCTGACTCACGAATCTATCCGCACGAAGGAAAAGTTGTAATCGAACAGGATGCAAAGATGAGAACCCTTGAGAACTCAAAAGTATTGACAAACGATACCACCAATTATCATTTGTTTTACGCCTCAAAGATAAATATCGGCAGCCGGTTCAAATACAGCGGAGAGGGCGATAAAGATTACATTGATGAAGATGGAAAGAAACAAAAAATCCATTATCATACAATCAATGTTAATACTGCCCGGCGAACGTATGCAATAGCTAGCATTGTTGAACCAGACAGTTTCATGTTGAATCCGCACCTGTATTTTCAGGGCGAAGTACGCTGCCGTTCCGAAGCGGAACATATGATTTTTGATGGCGCAGTAATGATTGTTACATCCTGCCAGGGTACTGCCACCCAATGGCTGGCATTCGAAACGGTTATTGTTCCCGACAGCATATATATCCCGGTGAGCAGCGAACCCAAGGATATTGACAACAACAATACTTACATCGGTTTAATGATGGGACAGGATTCGATCCACATCTACCCTGCATTTATTTCCGGCCACAGAAATTATAACGACAGCTACATCTTCACTGCCGACGGATATCTTTATTACAATAAATATCTGGACCGGTACCTGATTACAAAGCCCGAAAAATATCAGAAATATGACACCTCGGGTAATTACCTGCGATTTGATCAAAGTCCGTGTAAGCTATATGGTGAAGGAAAAATTGATTTGGGAGTTAACCTGTGGCAGGTAAAACTGAACTCGTACGGTAATGCGACGTATGAATTTGACAGCAACCGGACGACGATGAACGTTACCATGGCGATGGACTTTCATGTGCCGGATAATATTTTAAAGATTTTTGCCAATCATATTGATACCCTCGCGCGTCAGGTTGGAAGCGGTAAAATAACAGAGACCTACCAAAAATCAATCGGGGAGATGATTGCGAACCAGAAAGTAACAGGGCTGACAACGCGTATGGTTTTATACGATTCAACCGATAAATGGCCGGCAGCAATCAAACATACCCTGATTCTCAACAATGCGCGGCTGAAGTGGAACCATACGACTAAATCGTATCGCTCAACCGGTCAGTTTGGCATAGCGGCCATTGGCAGCACACCGGTAAACATGATGGTTGACGGCTGGATTGAGGTGACGCGTAAACGCAGCGGTGATATGATGGACGTGTTTATTGAAGTTGACCGTAACAACTGGTATTATTTCGGATATAACCATGGAGTGATGAATATGTTATCATCGAATATGGGCTTTAATAATGCGATTGGTTCATTAAGCGCAGGGAAGCGAAAGATGAAAGTTAAGCGGGGCGAAATGCCTTATATCTTCATTCTTTCAACAAATGAAAAGATGCAACGTTTCCTTTCCCGCTTCGAAAATGAGACAGCGGCAGATGAAGAAACCGAAGATACAGAAGAAAAGAGTGAAGAGGTCGAATAGACGATCAGATTGAACTACGCCGCGGAATCTCCAGAATATCGAGGTCACTGATCTGATCTCCGGTAACCGTAAAACGTATTGCGGTACACACCTTATGAATACCGGTATTTCCGGCAGCTCCGGGATTGATATGCAATAAATCAAATTTTTTATCATAAATAACCCGGAGGATATGTGAATGGCCACAGATAAACAGTTTAGGTGTTTTGGTCATCAGTTCCGGGAGCACCAACCGGTCGTAATGACCCGGATAACCACCGATATGAGTCATCAGAACAGGAGTTTGCTCGCAAAGAAAATAAAGGAGAGACGGAAACACCGACCGCAGTTCATGACCATCAATATTTCCATACACAGCTTTCAGTGGCCTGAATCCCGCCAGTTGATCGGCCAGCGCAATGCTGCCAATATCACCGGCATGCCATAATTCATGGCAGGAATCAAAAAAAGCAAACAACCGGTCGTTTAAAAAACCATGCGTATCAGAAAGCAGGCCAATTCGAATCATATTTGTATTTTAGCATCGAAATTAACAACTTTTACCGATTCATGATTAAACACATTGCCTTTTGCCCTGACATCACAGGAGAGACGCTTCTGCTTTCGGCCGAAGAAAGCCATCACTGCATAAAGGTACTGCGGCTGCACAGGAATGATACCATTGGCATTATGAATGGCAAAGGGATTCTGCTCGAAGGAAGCATTGAACAACCGGATATAAAAAAATGCCAGGTGCGGATCATCTCAACGATCAGGGAACAAAGACGCACTGAACATCAGTTGCACATCGGCATTTCGCCTATTAAGCAACAGGCAAGATTTGAATGGTTTATTGAGAAAGCTGTTGAACTGGGTGTGGCAATGATCAGCCCATTGCTTTGTGATCGGACAGAAAAGCCAAATCTGCAATACCCCCGGCTTGAAAACCTTATAATTTCAGCAGCCAAACAATCGGGTAATCTGATATTGCCAATATTGAATCAACCACAGAAATTTACAGATTTCATTCTGCAACAAAAAACAGCATGCAGGTATATCGGTTATTGCGGTGATGGTCAAAAAATCGCACTTCATCAATTACCGTTACATCAGAACACTTGCATCATTATCGGCCCTGAAGGCGATTTCAGTCCACGGGAGATATCGCTGGCTATCAATCATCACTTCTCGTTATTATCATTAGGCGAACACAGGTACAGAACAGAAACGGCAGGAATAATAGCGGCGGTTTATTGCTCAGTGTTTAATCAAACTATTGGGGGATAAAAAATCATCTTCAGCGACAAGAACTCCCGATGCGTTATACAACCTGAACGAATCTACTTCGCCGATTGTATTCATAACGATCTGAAAACCAATGATCATTCCAAGTTTCTTTGTGTAATTAACACTTATCACACTATCATTATCGTCAGTGATAAAAACATTACAATCCTGCTAACGGAAATTTAACAAAACCGGGTTTTCAAGTATCCTGCCAAATGAT